>CAIPID010000329.1 GCA_903865015.1 uncultured beta proteobacterium
GACAGACTTTGCATGGCACTGCGTGCGCGACGTAAATCTTTATGGGGCGCATCGACGATCAGGTTTGTATTGGTTGGATCATGGATGGTGGTGATCTGACCGTGTCGAATACCGATTGCTTCGTGTACGACCTTAACAACAGGGGCTAGGCAGTTTGTCGTACAGGATGCCGCGGTCACAATCTTATGTTTTGAAGGATCGTAGAGGTGTTCATTGACACCGACAACAATATTCAGCACATCACCGACTTTCACTGGCGCCGCGACAATCACGCGTTTAGCTCCACGGTCCAGATGCCCCTCTATTGTCTCGGGTGTTAAAAACTTACCCGTACATTCGAGCACAACCTCCACACCCAGATCGCCCCAGGGGATCTCCACTGGCGTTGCAAAAGAAGTAAACCGTACATTTTTACTGCCGATACGGATTGCAGAGTCACTTTCAGCTTCGATGTCTTCGCGCCAGCGTCCCTGGACGGAGTCAAACGCGAGTAAATGCGCGGTCGCGGCGGCACCGCCTTTGATCTCGTTCAGATGGACAATCTCTAGGCGATTGCCAGCGCGTGGATCATCAGGTTGACGCTCTGCTGCGCCAAAGGCTGCACGCAATGCCAGACGACCAATGCGGCCCATGCCATTAATGCCAACTTTCATTATTTTTTCCTTTAACACTTGCAAGTGATTATGGTGGTGTCGAGGCAGGGTTCGCCTTGACAGCAGTTATCAGTTAAATAGGCGAGTAGGCCATTCATGTTTTCAACCTGCGCTCTGTAGATCAGGTTGCGACCATCGCGCTCTTGGAGGACCAGTCCCGCGTTGAGTAACTCTTTGAGGTGAAAAGAAAGCGTTGCAGGTGCCACTTCAAACGCCTCGCCTAAGGCGCCAGGGGTCATGCCTTGCTTGCCGGCAACGATCAGTTGCCTGAATACCCTGAGCCGGTTGGGCTGGGCCAAAGCGGATAGGGCTTTGATGACTGCCGATTCTTCCATCATGGGATCTTATATTTCGATAAAACTACGATAATCGAAGTATATGACTGATTGATGACAAAATCAGTACGTTTTACCCGTATTTTTATTTGTTCTTTTATCCGAACTACTATCGTTGGGACGCTGCGCAGTGCAGTTGTTCGACGCGTGCAATGACTTGCTCCACCGCAGTGGGTGACAGCGAATCGACGACCACTCTGCCGGGCAGGCTGCGCAGCCAGGTTATTTGGCGTTTCGCTAACTGGCGGGTTGCGGCGATGGCTTGTTCGCGGGCTTGCGCCGGTGTGATTTCTCCGTCGAGCATCGACCAGTACTGTCGGTAGCCAACACAGCGCACGGATGGCAGTCCAACGTGCAGATCTTTTCGCTGATGCAGTGCGCGGACTTCATCAATTAATCCTGCTTGCAACATCTGATCGAAGCGTTGTTCGATACGGGTGTGCAAGACGCTGCGATCACAGGGCTCCAGACTAATCGTGACGGTTGGGACGGGAGCATCGGTTTGTTGCGCCTCGCCTAACAATTCAGACATGGGTGTGCCGCTAATACGCCAGATTTCCAGTGCGCGCCCAACCCGTTGACTGTCATTAGGCGCTAATCTGGCTGCGGTAACCGGGTCAATTTCAGCAAGCTTCGTATGCATGGCCGGCCAACCGATCGCGACTGCTTGTGCCTCGAGTTCAGCGCGGATTTCAGGGTTGGCAGTCGGCAAGTTATTGAGCCCATCGCGCAAGGTCTTGAAATAAAGCATCGTGCCGCCTGCAAGCAGAGGCAGATGACCGCGTGCGCGAATTTCTGCGGCACATTGCAGCGCATCGCGTCTGAACGCAGCTGCAGAATAAGACTCTGCGGGATCGCGAATATCCAACAGATGGTGTTTGATGACTTGTTGTTCAGCTAAAGACGGTTTGGCTGTACCGATATCCATGCCGCGGTAAATCGTCGCGGAGTCGACATTGATGATTTCAGTCGGCCAGCGCTGTGCGATCGCGCAGGCGATGGCGCTTTTGCCGGAGGCAGTAGGACCTGCCAGACATATCAGCGGTGTGTCAGATTGCTCGGTCATTGTCCGCGTAAGAACAGCTTGTCCAGATCCGATACATTCCAGTGCACCCAAGTGGGACGACCGTGATTGCATTGATCGGCACGTTCCGTTTGTTCCATCTGTCTGAGCAGACCATTCATCTCTTCGATGGTTAATTGGCGATTGGCGCGCACAGCGCCATGACAGGCCATGGTTGCCAATAAGGTGTTGCGCTGTTCAGTCAGTAATCTACTCGCACCGACCTGATCGAGATCGCGTAATACACCGCGTGCCAGCGCTTCCAGGTCGCCACGGGCGAGCATCGCGGGGACGGCGCGAAGTGTCATGGATTGAGGGCCTGCAGCCGCCATTTCAAAGCCCAGCCCGAGTAGTTGCTCGTGATGTTCTTGGGCGAGTGCCAATTCTTTTTCTGTGACGCGAAACACAACCGGAACTAATAGGGTTTGTTGCGGAAGTGTGTGTTCTTCAAGGGCATGCTTCAGCTGTTCGTACACGACCCGCTCATGGGCCGCGTGCATATCAATCAGCGCAAGTCCTTTGGATGTTTGTGACAGGATGTAGATGCCATGCACTTGCGCCAAAGCCCGCCCAAGCGGCCAGGTGGCGGGCTCTTCGTTGAGCGGCTGATAGAGGGGTTGCCATTGCGCAGGCGTCAGAGCCGGGGCTTGCGCACCGAGATAGCTGGGGGCATTGTTCTCGCGCAGATGCAGTGGCTGCTGCGCAACCGATTGCCAGGAATAGGGGGCTGAAGTGTTGCTGCCTGATGGTTGAGCGTTACCCGAGTAATTTGCTGCGCTCGCAGGGTTGAACGCAGCACCCGCAGTCTGATGCGTCGCGGGCGCTATATAACCCCCCGTGCCTGCCGTGCCCGACAGCGCTTGCGTCACGGTATGCGAAACAAAACGATATACAGCACCACTATCGCGGAATCTGACTTCGTGCTTGGCAGGATGTACGTTGACATCCACTGCAGCAGGATCTATCTGCAGGAATAATACAAAAGCCGGTTGGCGGTCACCATGCAAAACATCGGCATAGGCACTGCGTATCGCATGCGAAACAGTGCGGTCTTTGACATGTCTGCCATTCACGTACAAGAACTGACGGTCCGCGCGCGCGCGAGAGGCGGTAGGGCGCGTCACGACTCCGAGCAAGGAAATCAGACCGCCCTGAGCATTCACCTCAATGCCGTGTTCATTGAACTCGTCACCCAATACATCGCTGATACGTTGCAGAGCAGAGGCTGGGAGCCATTGCCGCACGGCTCGGTCGTTATGAAAAACTCTGAAACCTACTTCAGGAAATGCAAGCGCGATTCTTTCGATCGCATCGATGCAGTGGCCAAATTCTGTGGCCTCAGCACGTAAAAATTTTCTGCGTGCGGGGACTTGATCAAATAAATATTTCACATCAACCGTGGTGCCTAACGCACCCGCTGCAGCAATAGGCTCGGCCATGCCAGACTCGTAACTCCAGGCGTGCGTAGCCTCGCGTGTACGGGAGGTCAGTGTGAGTTGCGCAACCGAGGCGATAGAGGCGAGCGCCTCTCCCCTGAATCCCATTGAGAAGACGGATTCAAGTTCGGTGAGAGAGGATATTTTGCTTGTCGCATGACGGGTCAGTGCGAGTGATAACTCGCTGGCTTCGATGCCACCACCATCGTCAATCACTGCAATGCGTCGAATGCCGCCCGCCTCAAGTCTGACCTCGATGATTTGTGATCCAGCATCAACAGCATTTTCTACTAATTCTTTGAGCACCGAAGCTGGACGTTCGATGACTTCGCCGGCAGCGATCTGGCTAATGAGTAAGTCGGGTAACTGCGCAATGGGGCGGCGGGTAGACATAGGAGCCAGGACAGCTGTGAATACTATATTTTAGGGCTTGTTGGCGTCTGATGCTCCGGAGCTCGAGAATGATGTCCGGATGAATCAGCCTGCTGAAGCCAGATGAGGGTTGGCCGTGAAGAATCGACGAATACCGCCATGCAGGGCCGCAGCGAATTTTTCCTGATCCGCGCCGCTGCGCAACATGCGTTCTTCTTCAGGATTGCTGATGAATGCGGTTTCGACCAGGATTGAAGGCATATCGGGTGCTTTAAGCACGGCGAATGCAGCTTGCTCAACCTGAGGTTTATGGAGTCGATAAACGTTTTTTAAATCATCTAGCACGCTGTCTCCGACTTTGACTGAGTCTTTGATCTGCGCAGAGGTAGAGAGGTCGAGCAGGATTTTGGCGAGCTGCCGATCCTGGACCTGGAGGTTAATACCGCCAATCAGATCGGCTGCATTTTCTTTGTCGGCCAGCCATCTCGCCGCCGAGCTTGATGCGCCACTCGATGACAGAACGTAAACAGAACTGCCACCAGCGGTCGGACGTACAAAAGCGTCAGCGTGAATCGATACAAACAGATCGGCTTTGACCCGACGTGCTTTTTCAACACGTACATGCAACGGTACAAAGTAATCGCCATCACGCGTCAGGTAAGCGCGCATACCTGGCGTTGCATCAATACGGGCTTTGAGTTTTTGAGCTATTTGCAGCACAACGTCTTTTTCGCGCGTACCGCCTTTGCCAATCGCACCAGGATCCTCGCCGCCGTGCCCTGGGTCGAGCGCGACCGTGATCACACGGCTACGGCGACCAAGCTTAGGTGATTCTGTTTGGGAGCTGGCAGCTGGTGGGCTGACGCTATCTGGTAACACTGGCAGGCTGGCCATGCCAGTACCTTTAGGATTACGTCCGATATCCTCAAGAATACGTGCGAGCGGATCTTCTTCGTTTTTCTGTGGCTGCTTTTTGAGCAGTGCACTCAAAGGATCCTGGGCGACTTTGGGGTATAAGTCGAGCACGAGTCTGTATTTGTAATCACCCACTGGTTTCAAGGTGAATACCTGTGGTGCGATAGCTTGCTTGAGGTCAAACACAAGACGCACTATGTTGGGGCGATTTTGAGCGACTCTCAACGAACTGATGTAAGGGTCGTCAGTTCTGACTTTACGCACCAGATCATTGAGAGCGGGGCTCATATCTAGCCCGGTGATATCCACCACCATACGGTGCGGAGCTTCGAGTGTGAAGTGTTCTGCTTTGAGTTCGCTGTCGAGCTCTAGTGTGACGCGGGTGTATTCATCCGCGGGCCAGGTGCGAACGGCTAACAGGCGCGAAGCCATGGCGATACGGGGTATGACAGGCAGGAGTAACAAAGTGCTGGCCGCACCCAAGAGAGCGCGGCGATTCGGCGCTTTCAGCTGGGTTGTGATGTGGCCCTTTTCAGGGTTAACGCGGTGAGCCATTTGAGGCCTTTTTCAGTCAGAGCACTTAGCGTGGCATGCCGTCCTGTAGGAAGGTATGTCAACTCAATAAACATATCCGGATCGCTCAATAAATCAGCGGCACGTTCGGGCCATTCAATCAAAACGAGTACGTTTTCTCGCAATATATCCCTAAATCCAGCGTCTAACCATTCTGATGGGTCGCTAAATCTATAAAAATCAAGATGATACAAGTATAAATTAGAAACAGCATAAGATTCAAGTAGCGCGTAACTTGGACTTTTAATTCGCCCTGTGACGCCACATTCACGTAAAAAAGAGCGGGCTAAGGAAGTTTTTCCTGCTCCGAGTTCGCCTTTTAAGTGAATCCTGCCGCCCGCATCAGGACCGGGAGTTAGGGCACCCTCAGCGTTCAAACGTAAAT
This sequence comes from uncultured beta proteobacterium, assembly GCA_903865015.1. Taxonomy (GTDB): domain Bacteria; phylum Pseudomonadota; class Gammaproteobacteria; order Burkholderiales; family Burkholderiaceae_B; genus Zwartia. The sequence continues at coordinate 5,733 of CAIPID010000329.1, forward strand.
CGGCCGCAATCTGAGCGAGCTCTTGCCCGAGGGTATCTGTTGCCAACTCGTCGGCCAGATCTAGTTCAATGACGTGTAATGGGGTGCTCATAGCCATCTCAAGATGCAATTAAAAGCCAAAAGGGGATCGTTATCGCAGCAATGGGTGTGCCGATCGTGATAATCAGACTGACCAGACGGCCGTCCCCACCCATTCGCATCGCCATGACGTAGGCTGCAGTGGCTGGCGGCATTGCTGCAAATAACACCAGCATTTGCCGTTTGACGGGGTCAAGATTAAGCCAGATGGCAATCAGCCAAGCACAAGCAGGCAAGGCAATGAGTTTGACCGCGAGAATCCAGGCTACCAGAGAGAACTTTGTCTGGCCTGGCTGCCATATCAGACTTGCGCCAACACACATGATACCAAGAGCAATGGCAGCAGCGCCAAGGCGTGCAAGTAATGTATCAATCGGAGCTGGCAGCTCAAGGCCTGCGATATTGCATACGACCCCAAGCACGGTCGACATCAGAAGAGGATTGCGTAACAAAGCACCTGCGAAATTTTTCCCTTGATGGCGGGCAAGGGAATAGACCGCAGCAAAGTTAACCATCGGCACGGCAAATCCGACAATCAGGGCCATCGTTGATTGTCCACTTGCTCCCGCCAGACTGGGCGCGATCGCTAACGCGATGTAAGTATTGAATCGATACCCGCACTGGGCGGCCGAGGCCATTGCAATGGGTGTTGCACGCAATAGGGGGCGTGCTAGCCAAGACAGCGCAATGCCAACAACGGCTACCGCGCTAGTCGCGATGAAAATATCCGCAGCGGTTCCCATGCTGATGGGCGTGCGCAAAATAGACTGGAACAGCAAGGCTGGAAATAAAACGTAATAGACGAGCTTTTCCAGTCCTGTAAAAAACTCGCGCGAAAAGCCGAGCTTGCGGTTGAGTAACCAGCCAAATGCAATTAATAGAAAGTCAGGCAGAACAAGCAGGGCAACAGACATGGGTCAGGGTCGTTATTGTTTGTGCAATGCTACTATTGTGACTCATCCTATATAAGCTCGCTGATCGCGGGCTTATTTATTGTGCCGGCACTTGTTAAACACAAGTGTTTCTTCGGCGTTTGTTTCTGAGGACCCCATGAAGAAAATCAATTTTATCGCCGCAGCGCTCTCGTTAGCTGCGCTCGCCGCATCACCTTTTGCGCTCGCTCAATCTTACCCAACCAAACCAATCCGCGTCATCGTGCCTTTCGCACCTGGCGGCTCGACCGACATCATCGCTCGTCTGGTGACGCAACGCATGTCTCAAGAGCTTGGCCAACCTGTTGTGGTTGAAAACAAAGCGGGTGCTGGCGGTGCAATCGGTGCCGGAGAGGGCGCGCGCGCGACCCCTGATGGCTATACCTTGTCCATCGCGACAGTCTCAACGATGGCTGTGCTCCCTGCATGCCGTCCTAAAGATCTGCCCTATAACCCGATCAAGGATTTTGCTCCGGTTACTAACTTTGCCAACACAGCAAACGTCATTTCTGTGAATCCAAAGTTTCCGGCCAATGACATGAAGTCCTTTATTGAGGAATTGAAAAAGAACCCTGGCAAATATGCTTATGGCAGCTCAGGCACTTGCAGCGTGCTGCATTTGTTCGGAGAGGCTTTTAAAATGGCTACGGGTACTGATATCGTGCACGTACCTTATAAGGGAGCGGGTCCTGCTCTGGCTGATGCCGTAGGCGGTCAGGTTCAGATCCTGTTTGATAATTTGCCATCTTCCATGTCGCAGATTCAGGCTGGTAAGTTGCGCCCAATCGCGATCGCCTGGGACAAGCGCATCGACTCGATGAAAGATGTGCCAACTCTCGCTGAAGTCGGTTACCCACAGCTGAATCAACCGGTCTGGTATGGCCTCTTGGCACCACGCGGAACACCTCCTGAAATTATTAATAAACTCAGGGATGCTGCCGTGATTGCACTCAAGGACCCGCGCGTCATCAAGGTCCTCGAAGAGCAGGGCTCGCTCGCCTCAGGTAATACGCCAGAGGAATTCGCCCGCGAAATCAAGGCGCAGTATGACTGGGCCCAGGACGTGGTGAAAACACAAAAGATCGAATTTAATTAGTTCATCTGAAACCTATATGGCGAATGAAGAATCCGCGTCGATTACGGAGTTTATAGATGCCGTCTGGCTAGAAGACGGCTTGGCTGCCAATACGTTGTCGGCTTATCGTCGCGATCTTGTTGCTTTTGAACAGTGGTTGCAGCTTGAACGAAAAATTGCTCTTGATGCTGTTGTGACGGGTGATATCGAGTCGTGGTTCGCGGCACTGCATGCGACATCCAAGCCGAGCACGGCCAATCGTCGACTTGCAACGCTCAGACGTTATTTCCTGTGGGCGATTCGTCATCAACGTGTTTCGGTTGATCCCTGCTTGCAAATGGTGACTGCCCGTCAGCCTTTACGCATCCCTAAAACACTTTCCGAAGCCCAGGTCGAGGCCTTGTTGCAGCAGCCCCCCACGCATACTCCGCGAGGTTTGCGCGACCGCGCCATGTTGGAGGTGCTGTATGCAACTGGGCTACGCGTATCAGAACTTGTTTCCGTAGGCGTGTTGGATGTCAGTCTTTCCGATGGCGTGGTGCGTGTTGTGCAGGGCAAAGGCGGGAAAGATCGCTTGGTGCCACTCGGTGCCGAGGCGGCGCACTGGATCACAACATACATGAAAGAATCACGTCCGGAATTACTTGGCGCCCGAACAAGTCCGGCGTTGTTTATTACCGCGCGGGCGGCACCCATGACGCGTCAGTCCTTTTGGTTGCTCATTAAAAAATATGCCGTATTAGCGGGTGTCAGGGCGCCGCTTTCACCGCATGTGCTGAGACACGCGTTTGCAACACATTTGCTCAATCATGGTGCCGATTTGCGCGTGGTCCAAATGCTCTTGGGACACTCGGATATCTCAACGACACAAATCTATACCCACGTAGCGCGCGAAAGGCTCAAGAGCCTACATGCCGAGCATCATCCCCGCGGCTAAAGCTTGTTAAACTAGCAAACTTGCCGCCGTAACTCAGTGGATAGAGTACCTTCCTCCTAAGAAGGGAGTCGGACGTTCGATTCGTCTCGGCGGCACCAATTCTCTGGCAGTAAAAAAACAAGGAATGGCATCTCTGTGTCTATTAAAACATCCCCCAAAAATTTTTCTATAAATAAACTAGGTGTTTGCCTGGCACTTTCCATGACAGCTCTTTTGTCTGGTTGCGCGACCGACCAGTCCGCTTTGGGTAACGGTACGAGCATCACAGCCTCAGACCCTGCGCGTATGACCAGAAGCGGTTTTTTATCAGATTACGCACGCCTGAAACCCACCAAATGGGGTGAGGGTATACAGTGCTGGAGTGAGCCTAATCTGAATGCATCAAACTACGACAAGGTTCTTGTTTCGCGCATTGTCGTCTCGATCGCACCTTCAAAAGAAAAAGACAAAGAAGTCACCGTTGACCCAAGCGATTTGAAAGCCCTGACGGATTATTTCCATGCTGCTTTGATTAAAAGCCTCAAGCCACAGATGCAGATTGTCGATAAAGCAGGCCCAGGGGTGGTCGTGATGCGTATCGCTTTGACTGATTTGGTTCCTACTCAGGTCCAGGATAGTATCGCGGGCACGCTTATTCCTTATGCGTTCGTGGTCGAGGCAAGCTCAGGCTCTGCAACCGGCAGGCCCGCAGGATCTACGCCTTACATGGGTGAAACGGGCATGGAAATGCAATTTCGCGATGGCGTGACGGGCGCCGTGCTGGCTGAGTGTCGGGATACGGAAATTGGTCGTAAATACGCTGCCGATATGAATAATGGCGTTGTTGGCGCAGCGCAAACATGGGCGAGCGGCTATTTGAATTCTTTCCAGCAATGGTCATACGCCAAAAATGCTTTTGATAAATGGGCCACACTGGTCGCCCAGCGCATGGCTGAAATGCGTGGAGTATCCGCCACCAAATAATGCGTTTTAAAAGTCGAAAGTACTTCACTACACGAGACGGCCCTTTGGGGCCGTTTTTCGTTATGATGAGTCTATCCAGAGGCGTTCAATGACACCGTCGTCCGACTGTCACCCTAGGGATCCTGTTTGCCGTAGACCCTCATGACACAAACTACACCTATAAAAAACGAAGACAAAGATCAAAAAGCAGTTCGTACGATTCTGATTGGTACTTTTATTGTTTTGCTGGCGATGGGGACCCGCGCAACCTTTGGCCTGTTTATGCAGCCCATGGGGTTAGAGCACAACTGGCCGCGCGAGGTTTTTTCAATGGCGTTTGCCATACAAAACCTGGTATGGGGCCTTGGTGCGATTGGTGCAGGCATGATGGCGGACCGTTTTGGATCCGCGCGCACGATCGCGCTGTGTGCCGTTTTTTATGCTTTAGGCTTAGTGGGAATCAGATATTCCACCAGCGTATTTGATTTATACATGACCGCTGGTGTGCTCATTGGCTTAGGACAGGCTGGTACAACCTTCGCCGTCATTCTCCCTGTGATCGCGCGCACAGTTCCCTTGTCCTCGCGCAGTACGGCGATGGGCATTGCAAGTGCAGGGGGATCATTAGGTCAGTTTCTGGTTGTGCCAACAGGCCAATTACTGATTGATACCTACCAGTGGACGGGCGCTTACTGGGTGCTTTCAGTTGTGATCGCGGCAACCTTGCCACTCACCTGGTTTTTGAGAGGCAAGCCGGCCGCCTCGACAGAACAACAACAGTCAATGCTCAGCGCAATAAAGCAGGCCTTGAAACACCCGACTTTCCATTTTCTTTTTTGGGGTTATTTTGTTTGCGGGTTTCATACCGCATTCATCACCCTGCATTTGCCGTCTTTTGTAACTGATGCGGGACTCAATGCCAGTAGCGGAGCGATAGCGATTGCCTTAATCGGATTATTCAATGTTTTCGGCTCGTTTACCGCTGGCAAACTGGGCGGTATCTACAGCAAAAAGAATTTACTGGCCTTTCTATATTTCATGCGGGCGTTTGGCATCCTCTGGATTTTGGTGATGCCCACGACAACCTTTGTTGTGTATGTATTCGCAGGCTGGATGGGGTTGTTTTGGCTGGGTACGGTTCCGTTGACACAAGGCCTGATTGCTCAGATTTACGGTTTGCGTTATGCCGCGACACTTTCAGGCATGGTGTTTTTGGGTCATCAGCTTGGCAGTTTCAGTGGCGTCTGGCTGGGAGGCAAAGTCCAGGCGATAACGGGTAGTTATGATTTGGTCTGGTGGATGGGTATAGCTTTGGCATTGATGGCTGCTGCGTTGTGTTTACCCGTCAAGGAAAAACCACTTTCCCTTGGTCTGAGTCCTGCAGCCGCTTGATATGCGTCAGATTAAAAATAACTTCTTCTTTTCAACTTGGCTACTAAAACTCATCGGAGCGGTAGCTCTTTTAGGTCTGCTTTGCTTTGGATTTTTAGGTTACCTGACACCCGGTATGCGCATCCACTGGGAAACAATTGCCACCATGTGCGGGTTTTAAAACTCTGAGATGCCTGAGCTGAAAGATTTTCCTGTCATAGATTACATGCAACTCTGCGAGTTGCCTGCGCGCGCAACAGTGGTCTTGACCGTCAATAATCGACTGACCCGGAGTGTGATTCAGTCTTTGGCAACGCACCACGCGCGCACTTCTGAGATTCCCTTTGTTGCACCGTGGTCCACCTGGCTTTCACATGTGCTCGCTCAACTTGGCTTTGAAGAGCATATTCCTGCTCCTGCCTATGTTCTGGATAGCTTTTCGACACAAACACTTTGGGCACAAGTAATCGAGGAGCTGGAGTCCGAACGACCCTTGCTTGACATGAATCAGGCTGCTGCGGCAGCGATGCAGGCTGATGCATTGATGGATGAGTGGAATATCGCTGTTGCCCAGGGAACGCAGACAGAGGAGTTTCAAAGTTTTGAGCGTTGGCGCGATAAGTATCGAACGCGCTTGCACGCAGTTGATGCGCTGGACCCTAACCTGTTGGTTGAGCGTGTCATCCTGCATCTGGAAATGATTGCTGCAGATGCTGGTCATGTTGGTGTGTCGATGCCTGGTCAAATTGTGCTCGCTGGATTCTCTGAAATTTCACCACGCATGGCCAGAGTGTTAATGGCGTTGTCAGCGTTAGATGTTTCGATTTATGTTCTGCTTCAGAGCGATCAGCAGTCCGGTCAACTCAACCGGATATTGACGGCTAACGCTCAGGCCGAATGGCGTGCGGCTGCTTATTGGGCGCGGCAACAACTCCTGCAAAATCCTCAAGGTCGCTATGCGATCGTAGCGGCCCAGCTTGATCGCGAAGTCCCTTACGCCCGACGGGTACTAGATCAAATTCTGGGTGGGGGCACTGCAGATCCCCTAGCCTTTAACGTCGCAGTCGCCAGACCCTTGTCCGAGTGGCGTGCGGGCCGCGCGATGCTCGCCTGGTTAAGAACTTTTGTATTAATGAAAGATCGTAAAGGTGCAGAGCCCGTTGAGCTCGGTGCGGCATTATTGGCTGGATATTGTGCCGGTGATTTAAATGAGATGGGCGCGCGTGCGCGAATCGATGCGCGCTGGCGCGACAGGCAGATCACACGTGTGACGCTGGCAGCTTGGTCGCGTGCAATAGAGCCACTCTTAACGCTTGGACCTGCCTGGCAGATGGCCTGGCAAACCTGGCAGGACTATCCGCGAAGCACTGACGCTCAAATGTGGTCGCAAATTTTTCGCGCAACACTGTCTACGCTCGGTTTTCCGGGGCAGGCACAACAGAGCTCGGTCGCCTATCAGGTGACCGAAGCACTGGATGTGCTACTCGATCGATTTGCACGTATGACGCCAGTACTTGGTTGGGTCAACGCAACAGATGCATGGTCGGCACTCAATCGACTGGCGCGCAGCTCAGCCTTTCAGCCACAACGTGATGCCAGTGCCAGACTGGATGTTCTGGGTTTGCTCGAAGCTGAAGGCGGCAGTTGGGATGGAGTCTGGATCCTCGGCCTGACAGATGATGTATTACCCGCGGCAGCCAAACCCAATCCCTTTATTCCGCTGTCCGCTTTACGCCTGGCACAAGCACCCCGAGCGACACCAGAGCGAGAGTATGAATGGGCGCAACAGATCTACAAACATTTAACACACACGGCCCCAGAAATAATCGTCAGCTCAGCTGCGCAGGAAGGTGAGCGTGGCCTGAGGCCATCTCCTCTTATTGCGGATGTGGCAGAAATTTCCGATATCTGGACACCTGAGCCTGACTTGCCGCACAAACAGGATTATTTACAAGAGCAGGTTGATGACCATGGTCCTACTTTGCAGACAACAGAGGTGACAGCGGGCGGTGTCAATGTGCTCGAGACGCAGTCCTGTAACCCCTTATGGGGATTTGTGCGTTATCGCCTGGGTGTGCAAGGCTTAAAAGCCTATGCGACCTTGCCTTCGAAGACATTGCGCGGTATTTATTTACACGCAGTCATGCAGCGCATCTGGGAAGATCTGCGCACACAAGATCGCTTGATTGAACGACGTAATGAGGGAAAGTTAGAGGGTTGGGTTGAAAAGCTTTTGCATGATGTCGCGCAGCAAAAACTACAGGAATATCCCGAGATGTGGCAGCAACTCGAGGCCGAGCGCTCCGCCCCTCTGATTGCGCAGTGGTTGGAGCTTGAGTCTGATCGCCTACCTTTTACCGTCACCGAGATTGAAGAAAAGCGATTAATGGAAATCGGTTCTTTTTCTAAATTAAAGCTTGAATTGCGACTGGATCGACTTGATACGCTCGTGAGCGATGAGCGGCAGGTGGTGATTGATTACAAGTCAGGCACTAAATTACCGGATGTATTAAAAGACTGGAAACAACAAAGGCTGTTGAATCTGCAATTGCCAAGTTATGCAGCCTTGATGTTGGGTGATGATTCGTTCAATACTGCCGCGCAAGATCTTGGCGCTACCGCAGCAGACAGTCTGGCCGGGTTCATTCTTGTGCAATTGCATAGCAAGTCTGTTGCCGCAGTTGGATTGGTCGACGAAGATCTCGGACTAAAAGGTCCAAAGTCACTTGGCGAGGCAAAGTTTGATGATGCATCGTGGGGGGCGGCCATGCAGCGATTACATGATTCGATCACCCGACTTGCCGATGAGTTTTTGCGAGGTGTGGCCGTCAATCAGTCCTTTAATAAAAATGATTTGAAGTTTTGTGACGTCTTACCGATATTGCGCGTATATGAGGAAGATCAGGATGACTGAAAAAATTCCTCATGATGCAGCGGTAAGAGCCCGCGCGATCGATCCACGGCAGTCCTTTCTTGTGCAGGCCCCTGCAGGATCAGGAAAGACTGAACTGCTCACGGATCGTATCCTGGCGTTGTTAGCGACGGTTAACCGTCCTGAAGAAATCGTGGCGATTACTTTCACGCGAAAAGCTGCGGCCGAAATGCATGAAAGGGTCTTGCAAAAACTGGTCGCGGGGCTCGCGGTCGATCCGCCCGAAAAAGCGCATGCCCACAAAAGCTGGGATCTTGCAAGAAAAGCGCTTGCGCGAGATCAGGAGATGGGCTGGCAAATCCTGCAGCACCCCGCGCGACTCTCGATTCGCACCATCGATGCCTTTTGCGCATCTCTGGTGCGAACAATGCCGTGGCTGTCGGCGATGGGGGGAGTGCCTGCTGTGGTTGATGACGCACGTGCGCATTATCTGGCCGCAGCGCGCATGACGCTGGATCTTGCTGATCGGCAAGATTTCACGTGCGTGACCGATTTGCTCAAGCATCTGGATCTGGATATCGAAGTCGCAGCGGATGCGCTGGCCGATATGCTGGGTCAGCGTGATCAGTGGTTGCCTTTGCTCGAAAAAGGCAATGATCGTGACGTGCTGGAGTTGAATTTGCAGAGAGCGATTGAGTCGGATTTGCTTCGTCTGTCAGAACTCATGCCAGTCGGCTGGGCGGAGCAGTTGGCGCCCTCGGCGCGTCTGGCCGCGGCCGCACTCACTGAAATCAAGCCAGATCACGGACTGGTTGAGCTGCTGGATTGGGAGGGTGAGCCGTTTAGTCCCGAGGTCGAGTATCTGACCCAATGGCGAGCGCTTGCTGAGTTGCTATTGACGGGCACGGGCACGTTACGCAAAGCCCTGAATAAGAATAATGGGTGCCCGCCTCAATCGACACAAAAAAAATCATTGCAGGAATGGCTCGCCTCGCATGAAAGCAATATGCCAGCAGCCTGGATCGAAAGCTTGTTCGCGATTGTGGAGACCCCAGACCCAGTATTCACGGACGAGCAGTGGAACATCCTGAGCGCACAGATTCAGTGCTTGTGGTTGGCTGCGGGGCAGTTAATGGTGCAGTTCGCGCAAGCAGGCGAGGTCGACTTTATTGAGATCGCCAGGCGCGCCGATCAGGCTCTCGGGCGTGCGGACGATCCTTCGGAGTTACTCTTAAAGCTTGATGCCAACATCAGACATTTGTTGATTGATGAGTTTCAGGACACGAGCCAGTCACAAATTGACTTGCTCAAAAAAATAACCTCTGGCTGGCAGACCGGAGATGGCCGAACGCTTTTCCTGGTCGGCGACCCGATGCAGTCGATCTACCGGTTTCGTAAAGCGGATGTGGCGCTTTTTTTGAAAATTCGTGATCATGGTTTGGCTGATCTGCCGGTTGAGTCGTTACAGCTCACAGATAACTTTCGCTCTCAGGCCGGCGTGGTGGATTGGGTCAATACTGTTTTTGCAAAGTTGTTGCCTGCAGAGGATGAACCAGCGGCAGGTGCGATTTCGTATGCGCACTCTCAGGCATTTCATCCGCTGAGCCTTGATCCTGCGGTGAGTTTCCACCCGGTATTTGTGCAGACTGGCGCAAAAGCCGAGGCGGTTGTCGTGGATTTAGTGCGCGAAGCGCTCGACATGTATCCTGACAAGCAGCACCCAGTCGCAGTGCTTGTGCGTGCACGCACACACTTGAAAGAAGTGACGCAATTACTTGGACAAGCTGGAATCGCTTGTCGCGCGGTAGAGCTCGTTCCTTTGTACAAGCGTCCATTTGTTGTGGATCTAGTCCAGATTGTCCGTGCCCTGAGCCACACAGGTGACAGGGCTGCATGGGTCTCGGTATTGCGTTCACCGTATTGCGGTTTGACGCTCAAGAGCTTGCATGCCTTGGTGTCTGAGGATCGGCAGGGCGCTGTACCAGCGTTGCTCGAACGCGCCCTAAAAACCTCTCCAGATGGTGGAGCTTGCCTGGCTGAACGGCTGCTCGAGCCTGAAGAATATGCGCGCTTGATGGCCATTGCGCCGCTCTTGTTACAAGCTTTGAAAGAAGACGATATACGACCGCTTGCGAATCAGGTTGAGCGGGTGTGGCGTCTACTCGGTGGTCCTGGTTTGGCGCAAGGGGCTGGAGATTTGCAGGATGCAGAGCGCGTGTTTCAGTTGATCGAGCAGATGGCACCTTACGGTGGTCTGGATCTAGATGCGCTTGAGTCAAAGCTCGAAAAACTCTTTGCTGCACCTGATTCTGAAAGTCGAGCGGTTGAAGTCATGACGATGCACAAATCAAAAGGTTTGCAGTTTGAACGCGTGATCCTGTTTGGTTTGCACCATGGACCGCGTCCAGATCAAAGTCCGCTGGTGCGTATCGAGCAGATTGATGAACAGGTTATGTTTGGTCCGATCAAACCCCGCGCCAGTTCGGATCCAGATACTTTTTCCAAATATCTGGGTATCCGTGAAAAACGTCGCGCAGCGTATGAGGTGGATCGTCTGCTTTATGTCGCGGCCACACGTGCCAAAGAATCGTTGCATCTGGTGGCGGAAGTCAAACTGGATAAAAGTATGCGGCAAGTTGCAGACCCGGTGTCGGGCAGCCTGCTCGACCGTTTGTGGGCGCACGTTCAGAAGCCCGATCTGCCGCAAGGATTACAAATTCCTGAGGAGGTTGCGTCAGACCGCCCGGTTCTAACCGGGCAGCCACTGCGCCGCCGCGTGCAAATCCCACCTGCCTGGCCTCTGAACACTGTTCAGCTTCGCAATGCGGCTTATGTATGGCGTGATACGACCACTTATGATCGTGAGATTGGAATTCTGGTGCATGCCTGGCTTGCTCATATTGGGCAACAAGGTTTGGTTGGCTGGTCCTGCGAATCTGTTTTGCAGAAATCCTCTCTCATTTACCGACAACTTACACAGGCCGGTTTACCCCCTGCGCAAGCAGATTTAGCTGCGATTGAGGTCATCGATACGCTTGTGGCGATGCTGACACATGAGCGTGGCCGGTGGTTATTAAGTCATCCTCAGTCTTATCGGGAGTGGGCGCTGATGGATGCGACGGGTAAGGTTTCAGTGATCGATCTGGCGATGACCGATGAGCAGGGCTGGTTAGTGGTCGATTACAAAACAGGTCGCCCGGCCCAGGATGAATCCAGTTTGAGTTTTGCACAACGGATGCGTGAGCGATATTCTCCTCAGCTTGAGCGATATTGTCAGCAGTTGACCGAACTTGATGCGCGATCTGCACGTGCAGCCCTTTATTTTCCGCGAGATGACCTGTGGATTGCACTGGATCAGGAGTGAAAGCTCAAGCCCTGCTAAAATTAAGGTTGGCGGGCCCCTTCGCATGGTTCGGCGGTCAATCTGGTCAGGTCGGGAACGAAGCAGCCACAGCCGTGCAGAAACAGTGCCGAAGTCAGGCTCGCCTCCTTAATTTCCGTCCGTGGTAGAAAACGTCCATGACTTATCTAGTATTGGCGCGTAAGTGGCGTCCCCGCACGTTTGAGACCCTGGTTGGACAAGATCATGTTGTCCGCGCGCTTTCGCACGCACTTACGACCCAAAGACTGCATCATGCTTGGCTGTTTACTGGCACACGCGGGGTCGGCAAAACCACCTTGTCGCGTATCCTGGCCAAAGCCCTCAATTGCGAAAAAGGCATTACCGCCACTCCTTGTGGGGTATGTCAGGCTTGTACGTCGATCGATGAAGGCCGGTTCGTAGATTATCTAGAGCTTGATGCTGCGTCGAATCGCGGTGTCGATGAAATGACCCAGCTACTCGAGCAGGCTGTTTATTCGCCAAGCGCGGGACGTTTTAAGGTCTACATGATCGACGAAGTCCATATGCTGACCGGGCATGCGTTCAACGCTATGCTTAAAACGCTCGAAGAGCCGCCACCGCACGTTAAATTTATTCTGGCTACAACTGACCCGCAAAAAATCCCTGTCACCGTCTTATCCCGTTGCCTGCAGTTCAATCTTAAACAGATGCCCGGCGAATCAATTGTCGGTCATCTGGAAAATGTTCTGGGCCAGGAACAAATCCCTTTTGAAATCCCTGCTCTGCGTTTGCTTGGGCAGGCCGCTTCGGGCTCGATGCGTGACGCCTTATCGCTCACGGATCAGGCGATCGCCTATAGCGCTGGTAATCTGACTGAGGAGTCCGTGCGTGGCATGTTGGGGACGATTGACCAGCGTCACCTGATTCGCTTGCTTGATGCACTGCAGTCCGGCCAAGCACAAGCGGTATTGGAAATCGCCGATGAATTGTCCACGCGAGGTCTGTCTTATCGCGCGGCACTCGCTGATTTGGCCGTGTTGCTGTCACGCATCGCCATTATTCAGCGCGTAGCCCTTGCCGCTGATGAGTCTGATCCATTGATGCAGGACATTATTCGTCTGGCTCAAACACTGCATCCTGATGCAGTGCAGCTTTTTTATACGATTGCTGTGCACAGCCGATCAGAGTTAGCGATTGCACCAGATGAATACGCCGGCTGTGTGATGGCGTGCCTGCGCATGTTGTCTTTGTTTGCCGGTTCGGGGGCGGGTAATCAACCTGTTAATCTGGTGCTGCCGACACCAGCTGCCACAACTGCCTCGGTCACCGCTGCAGCAACACCCGTGTCTGCGGCGCTTGCAACACCTCAACCGACAGCTCAGGCACCTGTCGCTGCTATGACTCCGGCCGCGGCCACACAGCAGCCCACACCGCCATGGGAATCAGAATCTGAAGTCACTCAGGCACCAGCAGGTGCCGGGCAGGGCTCCACCACGGACGCTGAGCAAGAGCCCCAGGACGAATATGCCATGGGTGCCGAATTAGACGCAGATTCTTCGTTTGGCAGCTCTATGCCTCCACACATGGATGATGATATTCCTCTCGATGAAGGCTATGGCGCAGCCGCACCAGCGACGCCTGCCTTATCGCAAATTATTGTCCTGCCAGAACCCTGGGCGAGTTTTTCCTCCAAGCTGCCTTTGTCTGGCATGGCCTCGGAATTAGCGCGTCAGTCTGAGTGCTCGTCTGTTTCTGGTCGCGTGCTGACTTTGCGTGTGCCGACTAAAGCCCTTACCGAAGGCGCGCATGCAGACCGTTTGCGCACTGTGTTGTCAGAGTATTTTGGTTTTGCGGTTCAATTGAACTTTGACATTGCAGCAACGCTAGGTCAGTCCGCGCATGCTATTGACGTTGCAGCGCAAGTTGTTCGTCAGGAGCTCGCCGAGCAGTCAGTTCAAAATGATCCCTTTGTTCAGGCGCTAGTGAAAGACTTTGGTGCGCAGGTTGTACCGGGAACGATTCGCCCAAGCGCCTCTCTTTAAATAATCATTATCAGGAATTCATATCATGATGAAAGGTCAAATTGCCGGTCTGATGCGTCAAGCGCAACAGATGCAGGAAAACATGAAAAAAGCACAGGATGCTTTGTCAGATATTCTCGTTGAGGGTGCAGCTGGCGGCAGTTTAGTTAAGGTCACCATGACTTGCCGTCATGATGTCAAACGTGTAACGATCGATCCAAGTTTGTTGGCCGATGACAAGGATATGCTCGAGGACTTAGTGGCAGCAGCATTCAATGATGCGTTGCGTAAAGCAGAAGCAACTTCGCAGGAAAAAATGTCAGCGGTCACGGCTGGCATGCCATTGCCACCAGGAATGAAACTACCTTTCTGATGGAAAACTCCTCCTCAGAACCGCAGCCACTGCTGGCGCTGGTCGATGCACTGCGTCGATTGCCGGGGGTTGGGGTACGCACGGCGCGGCGCATGGCCTATCACCTCTTGCAGCATGATTTAAAGGCTGCAGAGCAGTTGGGACGCGCGCTCACCGATGCGGTCGAAAGACTGCAGCATTGCGAGTTGTGCAATGGTTTTACAGAGATTCCTGTTTGCGCGACATGCGACCACCCAGAGCGCGATCATGCTTTGCTTTGTATTGTTGAGACACCGGCAGATCAAAACTCCATCGAAGCGACCCACGGCTATCAGGGACTCTACTACGTCTTGATGGGCCGGCTTGCGCCACTTGAGGGCATGGGGCCTGATGAGCTTGATTTTGACCGGGTACTTAAACGCGCGAATGACGGCGTGGTGCAAGAGGTCATTCTTGCGACTAACTTTACCGCCGAAGGTGAGACTACTGCCCATTATCTTTCTGAGGCACTGAGGTCGCGCGGTATTAAAGTCACACGACTGGCGCGTGGTGTGCCTGCAGGCAGTGAAATCGAATATGTAGATGCTGGGACAGTCGCCTGGGCACTCATGGAACGTAAGCCGACCTGATGATCGGCATTTAATCCTTTTTAAATCTAGCGCTGGAGACTCCCCATGTCATTCACACGTCGTCATTTACTCAAACTCGCAGGTGCTGCGGGTGCACTTTCATCCATCCCGGGTCTTGTGCTTGCGCAAAAACTTGAAAAAACCAAACTGCAAATTGCAGTAGGTGGTAAAGCATTGACCTACTATCTGCCGCTTACGATCGCTGAACGCATGGGGTTTTTCAAGGACGAAGGTCTCGATGTGACGGTCGCCGACTTTGCTGGTGGCTCCAAAGCCCTCCAGGCCGTAGTGGGTGGCAGTGCGGATGTGGTCTCGGGCGCGTTTGAGCACAACATTAATCTGCAATCCAAGGGTCAGTTTTTCCGCTGCTTTGTCTTGCAGGGTCGAGCACCCATGATCGGCATTGCCGTGTCCAACAAGACGATGGCAAATTACAAATCGCCTGCGGATTTGAAGGGTAAAAAAATCGGTGTGACCGCGCCGGGCTCTTCCACCAACATGATGGTGAATTTTTTCCTGGCTAAACATGGTCTGAAGCCCTCGGATGTATCCATCATTGGCGTGGGTGCGGGCGCTGGTGCCGTGACCGCCTTGCGTTCAGGCCAGATTGATGCGATTTCCAATCTCGATCCCGTATTGTCGATACTCGAAGCCTCCAAAGACATCACGATTATTTCCGATACCCGCAAGCTCAAGGACACGATTGACGTTTTCGGTGGCAACATGCCTGCGGGGAGTTTGTATGCGCCGCAGTCTTTTATTGATGCCAATCCACATACGACTCAGGCATTAACCAATGCGATTGTGCGCGCCAATAAATGGATTCAAAAAGCGGGTGCAGAAGGGGTCGCTAAGGTTGTACCTGAGGCCTACCTGCTCGGCGATCCAGCGGTATATGCCTTGTCCGTGACCAAGGGACTTGAGGGCTTGTCTCCTGACGGCATGATGCCGCAAGACGGCCCCAAGACTGCGCTCAATGCACTTGAGGCGTATTCGCCTGAGCTTAAGTCAGCCAAGATTGATTTGAGTAAAACATGGACAAATGATTTTGCAAAGGTCGCAAATCAGAAATATCCCGACGTTGCTCTTTAATATTTATTGCAAAAGCTCTCATGTTAGAACCCGCCGCACTTTCGCTTAAAAATATTACCTGTACCTTCGTTTCCAGAGATGACCAGACGCAGCGTTACACCGCTGTCAAAGACACCACCCTCGCGATTGCCCCCGGAGAGTTTGTTTCCGTAGTCGGGCCAACTGGCTGCGGTAAGTCGACCTTGCTTAATGTGGGGGCGGGTTTGCTGCAGCCCTCGACGGGGGAGATTCGCGTCTTTGGTGAACCTCTGATTGGAATCAACAAGCGTGCAGGGTATATGTTTCAGGGCGAGGCATTACTGCCCTGGCGTTCGGCGCTTGATAACGTTGTGGCGGGGCTTGAGTTTGCGGGTGTCCCGCGTGCGCAAGCCCTCGATCAGGGGCGCGAGTGGATGCGTCGTGTTGGACTGGGTGGTTTCGAAGACAGATATCCACATCAGATGTCAGGTGGCATGCGTAAACGCGCGATGCTTGCGCAAACGCTGATTCGAGATCCAGACATCATTTTGATGGATGAGCCGTTTTCAGCACTGGATATCCAGACCCGTCAGTTGATGGAAAACGAAGTCCTCGAACTGTGGATGGCCAAACGCAAAGCCGTTTTGTTTATCACCCATGATCTCGATGAGGCCATCGCAATGAGCGATCGGGTGATTGTGCTTTCCGCAGGCCCGGGCACCCATCCGATTGGCGAATTCGCGATCGACTTGCCCAGACCGCGCGATGTCGCGGAGGTCCGCCAGTTGCCGAGATTTATTGAGCTCCATGCGGCAATCTGGGCGGTGTTGCGAGATGAAGTATTGAAGGGCTACGCCCAACAGAAGCGAGCCTGAGCCATGTGGAATCTGATTAAACCTAAATCCCGCCTCGCTTTGCGCGTGTGGCAATTATCGTTACTGATCATTATTCTGGGGACCTGGCAGATTGCCTCAACGGATCCCAAAGTTGCTTTTTTCTTTGGACGTCCCCTCAGCGTTTGCATAAAAATCTGGGATTGGTTTGTTGTGAATGGCGACATCTATCCGCACTTGGGTATCACCCTGACTGAAACGGTCCTGGCTTTTGGAATTGGTACTGCCTCAGGTCTTGGGGCCGGGCTCTGGCTGGGGCTATCGCCGATGGCGAGTGCCATCCTGGATCCTTACATCAAAGCGGCCAATTCGATGCCGCGCGTGATTCTGGCGCCGATTTTTGCCATGTGGTTTGGTCTGGGGATCTGGTCGAAGGTCGCACTAGCCGTGACGTTGGTATTTTTTATTGTGTTCTTCAACGTCTATCAAGGTGTGCGTGAGGTGAGCCCAACGCTGCTCGATAACGCCCGCATGTTGGGGGCTGATCGTCGTCAGTTGTTGCGGCAAGTTTATTTGCCCTCGGCGACCAGCTGGGTCTTCTCAAGTTTGCACACCTCAGTGGGTCTGGCCTTTGTAGGCGCGGTGGTCGGTGAATATCTCGGATCTGCTGCCGGTGTTGGATATCTGATTCTGCAGGCAGAAGGCACGCTCGATGTCGATACGGTATTCGCAGGGATTTTTGTACTGACTGCATGCGCACTTTTCCTTGATACCCTAGTGGCTATCGTAGAAAAGCGCTTGATGAAATGGCAGCCTCAGTCGGGTGAAACTGAAAAACTTTAAGTTTTTACAGGCCTCTTTGGGCAGCCAATAGTTGATCAAGTTTGCGCGCGTCCGCGACAAACGCCCGGATGCCCTCTGATAGTTTTTCGCTGGCCATTGCGTCTTCGTTCAACAGTGATCTGAAACTCACCTCGTCGGCGGCAATGCGGATAGCGGGTTGAGCTTTGGCTGAGTCAAGAGTCAGGCTAGGTTTAAGCGCATCCTCGGATGCTGCGAGCTTTGCAAGCAGGTCTGGACTGATTGTCAGCAAATCACATCCTGCAAGCGCCAGAATTTGTCCCGTGTTTCTAAAGCT
Organism: uncultured beta proteobacterium; assembly: GCA_903865015.1. Lineage (GTDB taxonomy): Bacteria > Pseudomonadota > Gammaproteobacteria > Burkholderiales > Burkholderiaceae_B > Zwartia. Next base: position 23,306 of record CAIPID010000329.1, read on the forward strand.
CGCACCCATGATTTCTGTGGGGATCTCAAAGGTTTTGTAATAGCGGTAAATCCCTGAGACCGATACCACGCCAGGATCGTTTGCGCCGCTTGAAGCCGACTCATCCCAGGCTGCGCCTTGCTGTTTTTTGTGCCAATCGTAGATACGGCCGACAAAAGGTGAAATCAGTTGTACTTTCGCATCCGCGCAGGCGACTGCTTGTACCAACGAGAATAAAAGCGTCAGGTTGCAGCGGATGCCTTCGGATTCAAGCACGCGAGCGGCCTGAATGCCCTCCCAGGTGGACGCGATCTTGATCAAAATGCGATCCCGTCCAAAACCGGCCGCCTCGTATAGAGCCATGATGCGTCGGGCACGATCCACGGTCGCACGGGTATCAAAGGATAGTCGTGCATCGACTTCGGTGGATACGCGTCCAGGCACAATGCTCAGGATTTCACGGCCAAAGGCCACCAGTAGACGGTCAACAAGCTCCTCTGGACTGGCCTGGGGGAATTCCTTGACGCAGCGCTCCATCAGAGGGCGGTAGGCCTCCTGCTGAACGGCCTTCAGTATTAAGGATGGATTAGTGGTTGCGTCAGTCGGCTGATAGCTGCGCATACTTTCAAAGTCGCCAGTATCAGCTACAACTACAGTGTGAGTGCGTAAAGATTCGAGAAGGCTGGCCATCGGGTTATACTTCCAAGGTTTGCTTATTGATACAGATGCCGGGGTTGATTGTGCTGCCGAACATATTTCCAGATAGTGCCACGAAAACGGCGATTTTAGCCTTGGCGGACGGAACCATCTTTAAGGGGCTCTCAATCGGGGCCGATGGTCATACCGTTGCAGAAGTGGTTTTTAATACTGCCATGACAGGTTACCAAGAAATTCTTACTGATCCTAGCTATAGCGGTCAGATGGTGACATTAACCTATCCGCATATTGGCAATACCGGGATAAATCCTGAAGACGTCGAGTCTTCAAAAATCCATGCGGCAGGTCTGATTGTGCGTGATTGTCCCGCACTGTTGTCCAATTTCCGCTCGACGCAGTCCTTGCCTGACTACCTGAAATCACAAGGGATCGTGGCGATTTCAGATATAGACACACGCAAGCTCACGCGTATTTTGCGAGAGGGCGGCGCGCAAGGTGGTTGCATCCTGGTGGGTGACGACGCCGAGCAGGCTCTGAAACTCGCGCGTAGTTTTCCTGGCATGTCGGGTCTGGATCTGGCCAAAGTCGTGTCGGCCAAACAGTCCGCGACATGGACTGAGTCCACCTGGGAATTAGGAAAGGGCTACGGTCAAGCCGATAGCAAGACACCGCACGTGGTCGCTTATGACTTCGGCGTGAAGTCCAATATTTTGCGTTTGCTCGCTGAGCGTGGCTGCAACATTACTGTTGTGCCTGCCCAGACGACTGCAGAAGAAGTTCTAAAACACAATCCCGATGGCGTGTTCCTGTCTAACGGCCCAGGCGATCCGGACCCATGCGACTACGCAATTGCTGCAACCAAGGTATTCCTTGAGCGCAAATTACCCGTCTTCGGCATTTGCCTTGGTCATCAGATTATGGGTTTGGCGCTCGGTGCCAAGACCATCAAAATGAAAACAGGCCACCACGGCTCGAACCACCCTGTGCATGAACTGGCGACTGGCCGGGTTTTTATTACCGCACAAAACCATGGCTTTGCAGTGGATGCAGCCAGCTTGCCCGCTAATGCGCGCGTGACACACGTTTCTTTGTTCGACGGCACCCTGCAGGGTTTTGAGCTGACAGATCGTCCCGCATTTTGTTTTCAGGGGCACCCCGAAGCCAGTCCAGGCCCACACGACATTGTCGTGTTGTTCGATAAATTCATGAGCCTGTTGGCCGGTCAAAAATAAAGAGTCATCATGCCCAAGCGTACAGACCTAAAAAGTATTCTGATTATCGGTGCAGGTCCAATCATCATCGGACAGGCTTGCGAATTCGACTACTCAGGCGCACAAGCCTGCAAAGCATTGAAAGCCGAGGGATATCGCACCATTTTGGTGAACAGTAACCCTGCGACCATCATGACCGATCCAGAGACCGCTGATGTCACGTACATCGAGCCGATCACCTGGCAAGTTGTTGAAAAAATCATCGAGAAAGAGCGTCCCGACGCCGTCTTGCCCACCATGGGTGGCCAGACCGCATTGAACTGCGCACTCGATCTCGACAAGCATGGCGTACTTGCCAAATACGGTGTTGAATTGATTGGCGCGAACGCACACGCGATCGATAAAGCAGAAGACCGCCAAAAATTCAAAGTCGCAATGTCCTCCATTGGGCTCGAGTCCGCTAAATCGGGTGTGGCGCATACACTCGAAGAAGCATGGGCCGTTCAAAAGCAGATTGCCATCGAACTCGGCACCTCAGGATTTCCCGCCGTCATTCGCCCAAGCTTTACGCTTGGAGGCAGTGGCGGTGGTATCGCGTACAACGCCGAAGAATTCGAAACCATCTGCCGTCGTGGTCTCGAGGCATCACCCACCAGCGAATTGCTGATAGAAGAATCACTGCTTGGTTGGAAAGAATTTGAAATGGAAGTCGTGCGTGACACGGCTGACAACTGCATCATCGTCTGCTCGATTGAAAACCTTGATCCAATGGGCGTGCATACCGGTGATTCGATCACGGTGGCGCCTGCGCAGACGCTGACTGATAAAGAATATCAAATCATGCGTAACGCATCGATCGCGGTGTTGCGCGAAATCGGTGTGGATACTGGTGGCTCTAACGTTCAGTTCGCGTTGAATCCACATAATGGCCGTATGATCGTCATTGAGATGAATCCCCGCGTTTCGCGTTCATCCGCTCTGGCCTCCAAGGCGACTGGTTTTCCCATCGCTAAAGTTGCGGCGCGTCTGGCTGTTGGTTATACGCTCGACGAACTTAAAAACGAAATCACCGGTGGCGCCACGCCTGCCTCCTTTGAACCAACAATCGATTACGTTGTCACCAAGGTGCCACGTTTCGCTTTCGAAAAATTCCCGACAGCTGATGCACGCCTGACTACGCAGATGAAATCTGTGGGTGAGGTCATGGCTATTGGCCGCACGTTTCAGGAATCATTCCAGAAAGCACTGCGCGGTCTCGAAGTTGGTGTAGATGGCCTAAATCAGAAAACCACTGATCGTGAAAAAATCCAAATTGAGCTCGGTGAGCCTGGTCCTGAGCGGATCTGGTATGTCGGTGATGCGTTCGCGCAGGGCTTTACGCTCGACGAAGTGCATCAGCTGACCAAGATCGATCCATGGTTCCTGTCGCAGATCAAAGAAATCGTCGATATCGAACTCGCACTCGAGCAACGCACACTTGGCGATCTGGACGCCAACACCGTGTTGCAACTCAAGCGTCGTGGGTTTTCTGATCGCCGCCTGGCGTTCTTGCTCGACACCGTCGAAGCCGAAGTCCGCAAACTGCGTCATCAGTTCAATGTGCGCCCCGTCTATAAACGCGTCGATACCTGCGCTGCGGAATTCGCAACCAACACGGCCTATCTCTACTCGACCTACGAGCAGGAATGCGAGTCCAAACCAACTGATCGTAAAAAGATCATCGTGCTCGGTGGCGGTCCTAACCGTATTGGTCAGGGTATTGAGTTTGATTATTGCTGCGTGCACGCAGCCCTTGCATTACGCGAGGATGGCTACGAAACCATCATGATCAACTGCAACCCTGAAACTGTCTCGACCGACTATGACACTTCAGATCGTCTGTATTTCGAGCCCTTGACGCTTGAGGATGTTCTTGAGATCGTGCATCTGGAAAAACCAGTTGGCATGATCGTGCAGTATGGTGGCCAGACGCCTTTGAAACTGGCCCGCGCACTTGAGGCAAACGGTGTGCCGATCATCGGTACCAGTCCCGAGTCGATTGACGTTGCTGAGGACCGTGAGCGTTTCCAGAAGCTACTCACCAAACTCAATCTGCGTCAGCCGCCCAACCGCACTGCGCGTACCGAGAGCGAAGCACTTGCCCACGCACAAGACATTGGCTATCCGCTGGTCGTGCGCCCAAGCTATGTGCTGGGTGGTCGTGCAATGGAAATCGTGCATGAACAGACCGATCTCGAGCGCTACATGCGCGAGGCGGTCAAGGTCAGCAATGATTCTCCCGTGCTGCTCGATCACTTCCTAAATAACGCGATTGAAATCGACGTCGACTGCCTGTGTGACGGTGAAGAAGTCTTCATCGGCGGCGTTATGGAACACATCGAACAAGCTGGTGTGCACTCCGGTGACTCCGCTTGCAGCTTGCCGCCTTATTCCTTGTCGCCAGAAATGACAACAGAGATCAAGCGTCAGACTGCGTTGATGGCACGTGCGTTGAATGTGAAAGGTTTGATGAACGTACAGTTCGCCGTGCAAGATGGTGACGTTTACGTGCTCGAGGTCAATCCTCGTGCTTCGCGTACCGTACCGTTTGTCTCTAAGGCAACTGGTTTGCAGCTGGCAAAAATTGCAGCACGTGCCATGGCCGGTCAGACTCTCGCCTCGCAAGGCGTGACCAAAGAAGTCGTACCGCATTATTTCTCAGTTAAAGAAGCCGTGTTCCCGTTCGTGAAATTCCCTGGAGTCGATACCATTCTCGGTCCCGAGATGAAATCAACAGGCGAAGTCATGGGTGTTGGTGTGACGTTTGGCGAAGCATTCGTTAAATCGCAAATGGCTGCCAGCGTCAATCTGCCTGAATCAGGTACGGCTTTCATCAGCGTTAAAAACCAGGACAAGCCTAAGGCTGTGGAGGTCGCGCGCGGACTGCACTCGCTTGGGTTCAAAGTCGTTGCTACGCGAGGTACCGCTTCTGCGATCGAGCAGGCAGGTATTCCCGTCTCGATTGTGAATAAGGTCGCTGAAGGCCGTCCTCATATTGTGGATATGCTTAAAAACGGTGAGATTTCTCTGGTGATCAACACCGTTGAAGAACGCCGTAACGCGATCACCGATTCACGTGCGATTCGTACCCAGGCACTCGCTGCCCGTGTCACGTATTACACGACGATTGCCGGTGCCCGTGCCGCGGTCGAAGGCATGCAGTACTTGCGTGAAGGCCTTGGCATTAAGGTCTACTCGCTGCAGGATCTGCATAAGTCTTTAAAGCACTAAAAAGTAATCATTCAATTGGGGTGGCGAGGTCTGATGACCTTGCTATCTCAGTGGAATGAATCTAGGATACGGTGTCCCGTAATCGAGTACACCGCATGTCCACAGAAATCCCCCTCCCATACGCAGGTTTACGCGTCCTTGACATCAGTCAGGGGATCGCCGGGCCTTATTGCGCGCATATTCTGTGGCAACAAGGTGCCGATGTCATCAAGATTGAGCCACCCGCAGGCGACTGGATTCGTTTTGTGGGTGTCAAGAAAAATGAGCATAGTGCGCTGGCGATTCAATTTAACGCGGGTAAACAAGCACTCGCGCTGGATGCTAGGGTTGAGGCGGGTAAAAAAATATTGTTCGATCTCGCCATGCAGGCCGATGTGATTGTTCAAAACTTTCGACCTGGTGCAGCTGAACGCATGGGCATTGGTTACGCCGCGTTATCCAAATTAAAGCCAGACCTTGTTTACGTCTCGATCAGCGGCTATGGCCCCGATGGTCCTTATGCGGATGCGGCGGCGACTGATTCCGTCATGCAGGCTGACAGCGGTCTGATGTTTACGAATCAGGACGCGCAGGGCACTCCGCGCCGGCTAGGTATGTTGGCTGCAGATGTCATTACAGGTCTATATGCCTCTCAGGGCGCCGCAACCGCTCTCTATCAGCGCCTGGCACGCAAGTTGGGAGCGCATGTGGAGGTTAGCTTGTTTGAGGCATGTGCGGCGTTTCAGGGCTCTTGTTTCCTCGAGCAAGCCATCGCGGGCGAACGCCCCTTTGGTGCTGTCAGCGCACCGAATGCCGTGTTTGCAACGGCCGACGGCAATATTTCGATCCTAGTTCTCAACGATGAGCAGTTTGGTCGTTTGTGCGCGGCGCTTAATCGCCCCGAGTGGCTGGCAGACCCAAAATTCGCAAGTAATACCCTTCGCATGCAGAATCGTGCTGCTTTATATGCAGACATGATCGAGCAGGTGCTTGAGCATCCGACCGCACATTGGGATGCGCTATTTAAAGAACACGATGTTTTGCATGCACCTGTGCGGGATTACAACGGGGTGCTTAATCATCCTCAATCCCTGCATCTCGACATGGTGCAGCAACTGGAGCAAGCCGGTGTGGGGACCTTGCCTTATATTGGACTACCGACCCACCCCTTTCATCGCCAGGTGCGATCGGCTCCGCGCATTGGAGAGAACTCCATGCAAATCCTCATGCAAGCGGGTATGGAGGCTTCGCAGATCGAACAGTTGATTGCTGATGGTGTGGTGTTGCAGGCTAATCTTTAATTTTTTAAAGCGTACATTTTTAAAACAAACATTAAATAAAAAATATCGAAATTCCGGAGACAAAAAATTATGAAGTTTAAAAGTCTGAGTACCACTTTGCGCTGTGCTGCATTGATGGCATTCGGTGCGATAGCGATGACGCATGCCTATGCTCAACCTGCTGCCTATCCAAATAAGCAGATTCGACTGGTTATTCCTTACCCCCCAGGCGGACCGACAGATTTGACTGCGCGTGTGGTTGCAGCGGATATGAGCGCAACGCTCGGCCAGTCCGTGGTCGCGGATAATCGCCCAGGAGCCAGCGGCATGATTGGTGCCGAAATGGTCGCACGCGCAGAGCCGGACGGCTACACCATTCTTGCTAACGCCTCACTGCATGTCATTAATCCTTTCGTTTATCCTGACATGCGCTTTGATGCGCTAAAGGATTTCACGCCGATTACACAGCTTGCTGCGGTGCCCTTGGTACTGGTTGTACCGACCAGCTTGCCAGTCACGAGTGTGAAAGAGTTGGTGGAGTATGGCCGCAAAAATCCCGGCAAACTGAATTTTGGTTCTTCAGGCAATGCGTCCGCACAGCAACTCGCTGGCGAGTCGTTCAAGATGGCTGCCGGTATTGAAATGCAGCATGTACCTTACAAGGGCAGTGCGCCTGCGTTAGCAGACCTCGTGGGCGGGCAGATCCAGCTGATGTTTGACTCCATGCCCTCAGCGATGCCTTTCATTAAGGCAGGTAAGTTGCGCGCGATTGCCGTCACAACCAGCAAACGCGCACAAGCTTTGCCCGAGCTTCCGACGATTGCTGAATCTGGTTATCCAGGTTTTGATATTGCAACCTGGTATGGCTATTGGGCGCCTAAGGGCACGCCTGCACCGATCGTCGAGAAGCTCGCCGCGGCTGCTAGTCAGGCACTTAAAAAACAAAGCGTGATGGAACAATACGCAGGCATGGGCGCAGAGCCTGTTGGCTCAACTCCGGCCGAATTCACAAAATATAACCAGACCGAAACGGTTAAATGGGAAGAGATCGTCCGTAAATCTGGTGCGAAAGCGAACTGATGGCCGTTTTCATTACTGGAGCGAGCAGCGGTCTGGGCGAGGCACTTGCACGGTTCTATGCTGCGCAGGGGCATAAGCTCGGGCTGGTGGCACGGCGTGCGGATCGCTTGCAGGCACTCATGACCAGTCTACCCGGGACGCATTACACGTATGTGCTCGATGTGTGTGAGCGTGAGGCACTGCATTGCGCTGCCCGTGACTTCATTAGCCATGTCGGACACGTTGATGTGGTGATTGCGAGCGCGGGAATCAGTGCGGGCACACTGACGGAGCAGACCGATGATTTTGGTGTGTTTCAGTCAATTTTTCAGACGAATGTGATGGCGACTGTTTCCACGTTTGAGCCTTTCATCCCTGGCATGGTTGAGCGTGGCGCTGGCACGTTGGTTGGTATTGCGAGTGTTGCTGGTGTGCGAGGTTTACCGGGCGCCGGTGCTTACAGTGCCTCAAAATCCGCTGTCACAACATATTGTGAAAGTCTGCGCCTTGAGCTTAAGCCAAGAGGTGTTGGCGTCGTGACCATCGCGCCTGGTTATATTCGAACCGAAATGACGGCTAAAAATCCCTACAAGATGCCATTTTTGATGGATGCTAATGATTTTGCTGTCCGCGCTGCGCGCACAATTGCTCAGCAACACTCCTATCGAGTGATCCCCTGGCAGATGGGCATTGTGGCTAAGCTCATGCGTATGCTGCCTAATTGGCTATACGATCGGCTGGCGGTGAATGCACCGCGTAAACCGAGAAAATCAGAGTAATTTTCTTATAACCCGATTGATCAACAATCAGGCTGTCACATCGTCCAGCGAATTGCGGTCAAGGTGACTGACATCACCCCAGTCAATCACTTTCCATCCGTCTTTTGATACGGATATCCGGTTTACGCTTGTATTGACGATCGGAGCATGACGGTCGGCTTGCAGGCTGAGCTGATTGGCATGACGCCAGATGATATCCATCGCGCCGCCGTGACTCACCACTATCACGCGCTGACCTATATGACGCGCAGCAATAGCGTTAATCGCCCCAACAACACGTCGATGAAATGTGCCCAGTGTTTCGCCTTCGGGAATTACGCCGTCGGGATCACGGCTCGCCCAGGTTTTTGCTGCTTCGGGCTGATGCTCATGCATAGTGTTAAAAATCAGCCCCTGCAAGACCCCGAAGTTGCGTTCGCGCACGCCTGGTTCGATCTGTGGCGTGAGCCCGATAGATTCACCAATGATGCTGGCTGTCACATGCGCGCGTTTCAGGTCGCTCGAGTAGATTGCATCGATTGGCTGTTTCGCTAGCGTATTCGCAGCCAGGTGCCGTCCGAGTGCCTGAGCCTGGGCGATACCGATTTCATTGAGCTCGATGTCTTGCCAACCCTGAACACGACGCACCGTATTCCAGGGTGTTTCGCCGTGTCGTACTACCCAGATCTCAGTCATGCCGTGACGTCCAGTGATTTAGTTTTATTTTTGTTCAGCAAAAGCGCGTTCAATGACGAAATCACCTGGTTTGGAGGTGTTTCCCTCATTAAATCCGCGTGCCTCAAGCATGTCTTTTAAATCGCGCAACATGTCGGGGCTGCCGCAGATCATAATGCGATCCTGCTCGCGATCTAGCGCTGGGACACCTAAATCAGTAAATAATTTACCGTTCTCGATCAGATCTGTAATGCGACCCTGCTGGTGAAAAGCTTCGCGTGTCACGGTCGGGTAGTAGCGTAGTTGTTTGGTGATCATTTCACCCAAAAATTCATGTGCAGGGAGCTCTTTGGTGATGTAGTCATGGTAAGCAAGCTCTGCGACTTCGCGCACACCATGAACAAGAATGACTTCTTCGAATTTTTCGTAAGTCTCTGGATCCCGGATTATGCTCATAAAAGGAGCTAGGCCCGTGCCGGACGAAAACATGTACAAGCGTTTGGCAGGCAACAAATAATCGATCAGCAGCGTTCCTGTGGGCTTGCGGCCGACAACAATCGTGTCACCCACCTGAATATGCTGGAGTTTGGAGGTGAGGGGGCCGTCTTCTACTTTAATGCTCAAAAATTCGAGACTTTCTTCGTAATTGGCACTCGCAATACTGTAAGCACGCAATAGAGGCTTGTTGTTAATGCGCAATCCGATCATTGTGAAATGACCATTACTGAATCGCAGCGCTGGATCGCGCGTGGTGGTAAAGCTAAAGAGACGGTCGGTCCAGTGGTGAACAGATAAAACGCGTTCTTCGAGAAATGCACTCATATTTTGTAGCAACTTGGTGATGAAATATGGGGGGATGTTGGTCCCTAACGGCCGTAAGTATACGAATACTGCTGAAAACTTGTTTTTTTGATAAAAATAAGGGGTTTCCCCATAAATGCTAACGCGGCGGGTTATGTTTGAGCAACAAATCAAACGCTATAAGCTAATGCGCCTAAAACTTATAACGCGTTTAGTCATATGTCAGGTTGATGTATCGCAATCAGTTTGACACTCAGGGTCAGGCGAGGAGCTAATATGCTGTGCAAAATTCGGAAAATCGTGGTTCAGCTAGATGAAATTCATTTGGAAAATGGCCAGATTGTTTCACCTCCAACCCGTCGGGCATTGGCCATGGCGGTGATTGAGAACCCGTTTGCAGGGAAATTTGTAGAAGATCTGCAATCCTTGAGTCGGATGGGCGAAGAGTTGGGCGGTTTATTGGGTGCGCGTTGTGTGAACGCTTTGAGTATTGCTCCGGGGCAGGCGCACAGTTATGGCAAAGCAGCTATCGTGGGTGAGTCGGGCGAGCTGGAGCACGCCGCAGCGATTTTGCATCCCAGTCTGGGCAAGACCTTACGCCAGGCAGTGGAGAAAGGCGCTGCGCTCATCCCTTCGGCTAACAAAATGGGTGTCATGGGCACGTCGATTGATGTACCTTTGGGCCATAAGGATGCCGCGTGGGTTGGCAGTCATTTTGATGCGATCGAAGCACGCGTGTCCGATGCGCCGCGCGCCAATGAAATCGTAGTTGCTATCGTCGTGACGGACAGTGGCCGACCATTGCCGCGCATAGGCGGACTGCAGGTCAGTGAAATCCAAGGGCTGGACGGCTTGCGTTGAGCTTCATACAAAATATTCAGGAGATATTCATGCAAAAATTAACTGCTCGCAATTTGCGTAATCTGCTTGCGACAACAGTGTTCGCGACAACCGCCATGTTTGGCGCATCGCCGCAGGCGCAGGCACAGGACACAATCAAAATTGGCGAAATCAACAGCTACAAAGCGCAGCCTGCTTTTCTTGAGCCATACAAAAAAGGTATGGAACTCGCCGTCGAGCAAATCAACGCCGCCGGTGGACTGAATGGAAAGAAAGTAGAGCTCATCACCCGCGATGACAACGCCAGTCCGGGCGATGCCGTGCGCGTGGCCGAGGAGTTGCTGTCGCGCGATAAGGTTGATGTGTTGACCGGCTCGTTCTTATCCCATATCGGTCTGGCACTGACCGATTTTTCGAAGCAGAAAAAAGTTTTCTTTTTAGCTAGCGAGCCTCTAACCGACAAGATCGTCTGGCAAAACGGTAATCCCTATACGTTCAGATTACGCACCTCAACCTATATGCAGGTCGCGATGCTGGTACCTGAGGCTGCCGCGATGAAAAAAAAGCGCTGGGCGATTGTCTACCCGAATTATGAGTACGGTCAGTCTGCGGTGGCGACCTTTAAAGAATTACTCAAGGCCGCGCAACCCGATGTGGAGTTTGTTGCAGAGCAGGCGCCACCTCTAGGCAAGCTGGAGGCAGGCAACGTTGTGCAGGCACTGGCTGATGCAAAGCCTGATGCGATTTTTAATGTGCTGTTCGGCGCGGATCTTGCCAAATTTGTGCGCGAAGGCAATACGCGTGGCTTGTTCAAGGGCCGTGAGGTGGTGAGCCTGTTGACAGGCGAGCCCGAATATCTGGATCCACTTAAAGAAGAGACCCCGAATGGCTGGCTGGTGACTGGCTATCCCTGGTATGGGATTCAGACGTCTGAGCATCAGGCATTTCTGAAAGCCTACGAGGCACGCTATAAAGACTATCCGCGCCTGGGCTCTATCATTGGTTACAGCACCATCATGTCCTTAGCGGCCGGTATTCAAAAAGCTAAAAGTACCGAAACTGAAAAACTGGTCGAGGCCTTTAGTGGTTTGACGCTCATGACGCCGTTTGGTCAGATTACCTATCGGCCAGAGGATCATCAGTCAACGATGGGTAGTTTTGTCGGCCGTACCAAAAATGAATCCGGGAAAGGCGTGATGGTTGATTACCGCTACCTTGATGGCGCTAAATATTTGCCTTCAGCTGCAGAAGTGAAAAAGTTACGTCCTGCGCCTTAACGTCATCACCTTAATTTATGGATTTTTCAGGCCTCATTGTCCAGCTGCTCAACGGCCTTGCGCAAGCATCATCGTTGTTTCTGGTTGCGGCCGGACTTTCTCTGATTTTTGGCGTCTCGCGGATCGTTAATTTTTCCCATGGATCTTTTTTCATGGTGGGCATTTATCTTGCCTACACGCTTGTTGCGCATCTAGGTCCCGTACTCGGCTTCTGGTCGGCATTGTTGCTCGCGGCAGTGCTCGTGGGTTTGATTGGCGCTGCGATAGAAATTGCCTTGTTGCGCAGGCTCTATCAATCTCCCGAGTTATTTCAGTTGCTTGCCACCTTTGCTGTCGTGCTGGTGATTCAGGATGCAGTGCTTTGGATGTGGGGGCCCGAAGAGTTGCTCGGCCCGCGCGCGCCTGGACTCACCGGTGCTGTCGAAATCCTCGGGCGCAACTTTCCTTCTTATGATTTATTTTTGATTGTTGTCGGTCCTGCTTTACTCGGCTTGCTCTGGCTGCTTTTGCATCGTACGCGCTGGGGTACGTTAATCCGTGCGGCAACGCAGGACAGGGGGATGGTCGCAGCACTCGGCGTCAATCAGGCGTGGTTGTTTACTTCTGTTTTTGCATTAGGTGCTTTTCTTGCTGGTTTGGGCGGGGCACTGGCTTTGCCGCGAGAGCCCGCAAGTCTTGAACTGGCGTTGAATGTGATTGGCGCTGCATTTGTCGTGGTCGTTGTTGGTGGTATGGGGTCTATACCTGGAGCTTATTTCGCAGCTCTGCTCATCGCGGAGTTGAAATCACTTTGTATCTGGCTCGGCGTGGCCAATGTATTAGGTACGACCATCTCCTTTTCAAAATTTACGCTGGTCGTGGAGTTTTTGGTGATGGCAGCAGTCCTGATCATCAGACCTTGGGGGTTGATGGGGCGTGCGCAGCCGGTTGTGCACGATGCGTATGTGGCAGAGCGGCCAATGTACACGATGTCAGTTAAAAAGAAATTATTTTTTTTGAGCCTCGCGACATGTTTGTTTATGTTGCCTTGGTGGGGATCCTCTACCCCTTATCTCACGGTGCTGAGTATTGACATACTCATCTCGGTATTATTTGCATGCAGCCTGTATTTCATGATGGGGCCAGGAGGGATGCATTCGTTCGGGCACGCCGCATATTTTGGCCTGGGGGCATACGGTGCAGCGCTATTTGTGCGTGGTCTAGGTTTGCCGATGGAGTGGGCGTTGCTTGTCGGCCCCATCGTCGCAGCGCTAGGGGCTTTGCTGTTTGGTTGGTTTAGTGTGCGCCTGTCAGGGGTGTATCTGGCCATGCTGACGCTTGCCTTTGCACAGATTACCTGGGCAATTGTTTTTCAGTGGGATGCAGTGACAGGAGGGAGTAACGGTATAAACGGCGTCTGGCCTTCAGTCTGGTTATCTGATAAACGTAGTTATTACCTCTTGACTCTAGCTTTGGTTTTGCTCAGCTGCCTGTGCTTGAGAAAGATACTGTTTTCACCTTTTGGCTACGCCATGCGCGCGGGACGCGATGCGCCATTGCGCGCCGAGGCGATCGGTATTGATGTCAAGCGTGTTCAATGGGTTGCGTTTGTGATTGCAGGCGGTTTTGCGGGCGTGGCAGGGACGCTGTATGCCTTTTCCAAAGGCAGTATTTCTCCCGAAATCCTGCACGTCAGCCACTCAGTTGACGCCTTGGTGATGGTGATGCTGGGGGGGATTCAAACGATTGCAGGCCCTGTGATTGGCGCAGTCAGTTTCACGTGGTTGCATGATGCTGTCGCCCGTAACACTGAGTATTGGCGAGCGATGCTCGGTGCGATTATTCTGCTGCTCGTTCTGTTGTTTCCACGGGGAATTGCAGGCTTTGCCCAACGACTGAAGTCAGGAGCCTAGCGATGAGTTTGCTGAGTGTGCAGGCTTTAGGCAAAGCGTTCGGCGGAGTGTCTGCCGTGGATAACGTGAACTTCACGTTGCATCCAGGCGAAATGCTCGCATTGATCGGCCCTAACGGTGCGGGTAAGTCGACAACATTTAATTTGATCAATGGGCAGTTGCGCGCTGATCGAGGTCAGATTTTGCTTAACAGTCAAAATCTGGTGGGTTTGAGTCCTCGGGAAATTTGTCGACAGGGTGTGGGCCGTACATTTCAGATTGCCGAAACATTTTTGTCCTTGAGCGTGATTGAAAATGTACAAATGGCTTTGCTAGCCTATACAAAAAATATTTTTTCTTTTTTTAAACCGGCTGCTGCATTTCAGCGAGCCGAAGCGATGCTTTTGCTGACTCAGGTTGGTTTGGATGATCAGGCCGAGCGACTCGTCAGCGATCTCGCATATGGCGATGTCAAACGCGTAGAGCTCGCACTCGCGCTTGCGACGCAACCTAGTTTGTTGTTGATGGATGAACCAACTGCCGGGATGGCACCTGCCGAGCGACGTGATTTGATGGTGCTGACTAAAAAACTCGTCGTTGAGCGTCAAATCGCAGTGCTCTTTACCGAGCATAGTATGGATGTGGTGTTCGGTTATGCTGATCGTGTGATTGTGCTTGCGCAAGGGCAATTGATTGCGCAAGGATCTCCTGAAGAGATTCGACGTCACCCCGAAGTGCAACGTGTGTATTTCGGCTCAGGCGCTACCTTTGAGGATTTCAATGCTTAAAGTTGATCACCTTAATGCGTGGTACGGCCCGGCTCAGATTCTTTTTGATGTGAATCTGACGGTCGGCCAAGGAGAGGTGGTTTGCCTGATGGGACGTAATGGCGCAGGTAAGTCTACGACCATGAAAGCCATCATGGCCATGCTCGATCGCAGACAAGGCGAGATCACCTGGATGGGGCGTGATATTTCTAAGTGGCCAACCCATCGCATCGCGGGCGCTGGTCTGGGCTTTGTGCCGCAAGAGCGCCGGATATTTACCGATCTAACTGTTTCTGAAAATCTCGAGGTGGGCCGCCAGCCACCCAGACGGTGCAGCCAGGCAGAACCTTTGCCGGTCTGGACACCGCAACGCGTGTTCGACTTATTTCCTAATCTTGCACAGATGGGACCTCGGCAGGCTAGCAAAATGAGTGGCGGTGAACAGCAAATGCTAAGCGTGGCACGCACGTTGATGGGTAACCCATGCCTGGTGTTGCTAGACGAGCCCGCAGAGGGGCTGGCGCCTGTCCTGGTCGAACAAATGGCGTATATGATCGAGACGATTAAACATCAGGGTGTGAGTATTTTGCTTTCAGAACAGAATTTGCATTTTGCTAATATGGTTAGTGACCGAGCGTATGTGATTGAGAAGGGTGTGATGACCTATAGTGGATCGATGCAGGCTTTAATGGATAAACAGCCGGGCGCTATACGAAAAAATCAGTGATTTCCCTGCGAGGCTTGCATTTGGCCTAAAGTTTCCTCACAATAGAGCCTTGATGATTGCCCCGGTTCCGACCCGAGCCGGGGTTTTGTTTTTTTGGAAAAATACTATGTCTTCTATTCCTCTGACCGTGCGCGGGGCCGAGCGCTTACAAGCCGAGCTGCATCGCTTGAAGCACGTCGAACGTCCTGCAGTGATTTCTGCGATTGCCGAGGCGCGTGCGCAAGGCGATTTATCCGAAAATGCCGAGTACGACGCTGCGCGTGAAAAACAGGGTTTTATCGAAGGGCGCATCAGCGAGCTAGATGGCACCTTATCCAATGCTCAGTTGATTGAACCGAGCACGATTGATGCCGATGGTCGTGCAGTATTTGGTGCGACAGTCGAAATCGAAGATCTTGAGTCAGGTGACAAAGTCACTTATCAGATCGTTGGCGATACCGAGGCTGACATCAAAGCGAATCTGATTTCGGTTTCCAGTCCTGTGGCCCGCTCACTGATTGGTAAGTACGAAGGCGATGTGGTTGAGGTGCGCGCACCGTCAGGTATCCGTGAGTTCGAAATCATTAGTATCAAATATATTTGATCGTCGGTGCTTTTACGAATCATGACCGCACACAAAAAACCCGGTAGGTGATCTGCACCTGAACCGGGTTTTAAAACTTAACGTTTGACTGGCGCACGTTTGCGAACGGTAGTACCTAAGGCTCCACGGCGAGCTCCGGCACGCAAAGACAGGGCGCTGCGACGTGGAATGCCATGTGCAGTATCCTTGGCGGGACGTGAGCTGGGGCGTGCAGGGCGGTCTGAACTGAAAACCTTTGGACGCTCAGTGACTTCTTCTTCGTCGCGTTCAGCACGTGTACGACGTGATGGTTTTTCAAGTTTTTTGCCTTCGGCGGCCAGTTTTTTAGGCGTGTGCGGCTCGGATGCTTTACGCTTGGGGCTGGCTGCAGCGGTATCGGTTTTAAGGTAGGTACCTTTTGAACCGTAGCGATACAGAATCAGCATTTTGCCAAGGTGATGCACCGCGGCGCACGAAAGCGTTTCGCAGATCGTCGCCAGCAACGCATCACGTGTTTCACGGTCTGCGGTGCCTGCGCGAACTTTAATGAGCTCGTGTGCCGACAGGTTGAGGTCGATTTCTTTTAACACTGCCTCGGTCAACCCGTTGTCGCCAATCAGTACGACAGGCTTCAGTGGGTGAGCAGCAGCGCGCAGCGCAGCGCGCTCGCGAGGGGTAAGTTCCATAATAGTCATAGGGGTTATTGTACGGGATGGCTAAGAACAAGTTTTCCAAAGAATGGGTCATGCAGCATATTAATGATCCTTTCGTTAAATTGGCACAGCAAAAGGGCTATCGCGCCCGCGCGGCTTTTAAGCTCACAGAGATCCTGGACGCCGAGAAATTGATGCGTCGTGGTGATGTTGTGGTCGACCTGGGCTCAACCCCAGGGAGCTGGTCTCAGGTCGCCCGTGAGCGCTTAGTAGGTAAAGCTGGGGTAGTCGATGGGCGTATCGTCGCTCTGGACATTCTCCCGATGGAGCCGATCGCCGGGGTTGAGTTTATCTTAGGAGATTTCAGCCTGGATGAGGTCCTGGATCAGATTAACAAGACCCTCGAAGGCTGCCCTGTTGATCTGGTTATGTCGGATATGGCCCCGAATTTATCGGGAGTCGGCCTGGCTGATTCAGCAAGAATTCAACAAGTTTGCGATCTGGCTCTTGAATTTGCGCTTTTACACCTCAAACCTGAGGGAGCACTCATCGTAAAAGCGTTCCATGGTAGTGGGTTTTCTCAGATTGTAGAAAGTTTTAAGCGTCACTTTAAACGCGTGGTCGAAATAAAGCCAAAGGCTTCTCGTTTTCGCTCATCTGAAACCTTTCTGGTTGCCCGCACTCTGAAACGTCCTTCCACTAAATAGTTTTCTTACCGATGGCGGGCAGGGGTGTTTGTAAGGGGTCCCTTTCTAAAGAGGGGTAGAATGTAAGTTAGAAAATCGCGAAAAAACCCTTTAGGCCTATAGGGTTATCGCTCGTTAGCATTTCGCTTGCCCAAAAATGCAAGCAGGAGATTGGCCTTGAACAATTCTTTTTCCAAAGTTGCGATCTGGATGGTGATCGGACTGGTTCTGTTTACTGTGTTTAAGCAGTTTGACGGACGCGCACAGCCGCAGGACACCGTGAGCTACACCCAGTTCATGGATGATGCTAAATCCGGCAAAATTCGCAAAGTAGATGTACAGAGCGACGTACTGCATGTGACTCCTGACTCTGGCCGCCCCTACACCTTAACCTCGCCTGGCGATCTCTGGATGGTCTCTGATCTCTTGAAAGCTGGCGTCCAAGTCTCCGGCAAGGCGCGCGAAGAGCCCTCTTTGCTGATGAGCATTTTTGTCTCCTGGTTTCCAATGCTTTTGCTGATTGGGGTGTGGGTGTTCTTCATGCGTCAGATGCAGGGTGGTGGCAAGGGCGGTGCGTTTAGCTTCGGCAAGTCGCGCGCCAAAATGATGGACGAAGCCACCAACTCTATTACCTTTGCAGACGTGGCTGGTTGCGACGAGGCCAAAGAGGATGTCCAAGAATTAGTCGACTTTTTGCGTGACCCAACCAAATTCCAAAAGCTCGGTGGACGTATTCCCCGTGGCGTGCTGATGGTTGGTTCACCTGGTACCGGTAAAACACTGCTCGCCAAGGCGATTGCTGGCGAAGCCAAAGTTCCTTTTTTCAGTATTTCGGGTTCTGACTTCGTAGAGATGTTTGTCGGTGTGGGGGCTGCCCGCGTACGTGACATGTTCGAAAACGCTAAAAAGAATTCGCCTTGCATTATCTTTATCGACGAAATTGACGCAGTGGGTCGTCAGCGCGGTGCGGGTGTTGGCGGTGGTAATGACGAGCGCGAGCAGACGTTGAACCAGATGCTGGTTGAGATGGATGGTTTTGAATCCGGCGTCGGCGTGATTGTGATCGCGGCGACCAACCGTCCGGACGTGCTTGACCCCGCGTTGTTACGCCCAGGTCGTTTTGACCGTCAGGTGGTTGTGCCCTTGCCAGACATTCGTGGGCGCGAGCAGATTATTAAAGTACACATGCGCAAAGTGCCTGTTGCGCAAAACGTTGATGCGCATATTCTGGCGCGTGGATGCCCGGGTTTTTCAGGTGCCGATCTGGCTAACC
The DNA here is from genome assembly GCA_903865015.1 of uncultured beta proteobacterium. GTDB lineage: Bacteria > Pseudomonadota > Gammaproteobacteria > Burkholderiales > Burkholderiaceae_B > Zwartia. The sequence goes on from CAIPID010000329.1 coordinate 41,631, forward strand.
TGGTAAACGAAGCCGCCTTGTTTGCCGCGCGTCGCAACGGACGTACTGTTGACATGTCCGACTTTGAGAAAGCTAAAGATAAAATCATGATGGGCGCAGAGCGTCGCTCGATCGTCATGCCCGAAGAAGAACGCCGTAACACGGCCTATCACGAGTCGGGTCATGCAATCGTTGCACGCATGTTGCCTAAGACAGATCCAGTCCATAAGGTCACGATCATTCCTCGCGGTCGTGCGCTGGGCGTTACGATGCAGTTGCCGGAAGGTGATCGCTACAGCATGGATAAAGAGCGTCTGCTCTGCACGATTTCCGTGTTGTTCGGTGGTCGTATAGCCGAAGAGTTGTTCATGAATCAAATGACCACAGGGGCCTCAAACGATTTTGAGCGTGCGACCACGATTGCACGCGATATAGTGATGCGCTATGGCATGACGACTGAGCTCGGTCCGATGGTCTACGCGGAAAACGAAGGTGAGGTGTTTCTCGGTCGCAGTGTGACGAAGACCACCAACATGTCCGAAGCCACTATGCAGAAATGCGATGCTGAGATTCGCAAGATCATTGATGCGCAGTACAACGTAGCGCGCTCGATTCTTGAATCCAATCGCGAAAAAGTCGAGATCATGACAAAAACACTGCTCGAATGGGAAACCATCGATGCGGATCAGATTAATGACATTATCGAAGGTCGTCCACCTCGTCCTCCTAAAGTCCCGCAAGGACCATCCGACTCGTCGGATACGCCCTCTGCAGGTGCTGGGACGGCTGCGGGTGCGACCAGTGATCCGGCCCCAGTGGCCTGATCGGAAAGGCTTGTTGCTGCATGTCTGAAAAGTGGTTGTGCGGGCGCTTCGAGTTCACTCTCGAGCGCCCGATTTTAATGGGCATTGTCAATGTCACGCCTGATTCGTTCTCGGATGGCGGTGAGCATGCCACGACCCAGCAAGCGATCGCGCATGCGCATAGATTGGTATCTGAAGGCGCGCACATCCTTGACATAGGGGGCGAGTCGACCCGACCTGGTGCAACGCCTGTGTCGGTTGAGGATGAGTTAAAACGCGTGCTACCTGTCATTCTTGCTCTGCGAGATACAGGTGTCGCAATCTCAGTGGATACATACAAACCTGAGGTGATGCGTGCCGCACTCGATGCGGGAGCAGACCTGCTCAATGACGTCTCGGGTTTCAGGGATCCCGCCGCAAGGCAAGTCGCTGCCAGTCATCCAAATTGTGGGTTGTGCGTGATGCACATGCAGGGCCAGCCGCACACGATGCAGCTGGCACCAGACTATATGGATGTGGTGCAAGACGTCAAAGCATATTTAGTTGCGCAGGCCCATTTACTGGAAGGGCAAGGAGTTGACGCACGGCGGATCAGTTTGGATCCCGGGTGTGGTTTTGGTAAAACACTTGAGCAAAACTATGCGCTGATTAAGAACTTGAATCAATTCGTCGAGACAGGTTATCCGGTGTTGCTAGGGGTGTCACGTAAGTCTTTGATTGGTACGGTGACAGGTCGGTCCGTCACACAGAGACTCGCCGGCAGTATTGCTGCGGCACTCGCGGGTGTCGCGCGAGGCGCTGCAATTATTCGTGCCCATGATGTTGCAGAGACTATAGATGCTCTGAATGTCTGGCATGCGGTCGAACATGGAGTAAGTAAGTGATGAGTAACAATAAACAAAATAAACAAAAATATTTTGGTACGGATGGTGTTCGCGGCAAAGTGGGCGGAGAGGTCATCAATGCTGAGTTCGCGTTGCGTCTCGGTTATGCGGCGGGAAAGGTCTTTGCGCGCGAGCATGCGGCGCGTCGAGGTAAGCCGACAGTGCTAATTGGCAAGGACACGCGTATTAGCGGTTATATGCTTGAGTCCGCGCTTGAGGCGGGATTCGCTTCTGCGGGTGTTGAGGTCTTGTTGGCTGGCCCGCTCCCTACGCCAGCCGTTGCTTATCTCACCCGAACATGGCGTTTAGTTGCTGGAATCGTCATTAGTGCTTCGCACAATCCTTATTACGATAATGGCATTAAGTTTTTTTCTTCTCAAGGCATGAAACTCCCTGATGCCACACAACAAGCCATTGAGGATGCTCTCGACGAGCCGCTTGAGTGTGTGTCCTCAGAGCACTTGGGACGCGCGCGCCGCATTGATGACGCGCCAGGACGTTATATTGAGTTTTGCAAAAGTACGTTTCCCTCGGATCTTGATCTCGATGGTTTGAAGCTTGTCGTCGACGCAGCCAATGGCGCGGCCTATCACATCGCTCCGCATGTGTTTCGCGAGCTCGGAGCCGAAGTGCACGCGATTGGGGTGTCACCTAACGGCTTCAATATCAACAAGGATGTTGGCGCATTACATCCGGGAAGTCTCGCTGCCGAAGTCCGCAGCCGAGGCGTGGATCTCGGTATCGCTCTCGATGGTGATGCGGACCGGATTCAAATGGTGGATGCCAAAGGCCGTGTCTACAACGGTGATGAGTTGTTGTTTGCGGTGATCAAAGAGCGTATGTCGCGCGGCCCTGTAGATGGTGTAGTGGGCACACTGATGACTAATTATGGTTTTGAGCGTCAGATCAAAAAACTTGGTATTGGATTCGAGCGCGCGCAAGTCGGTGACCGCTATGTGCTTGAGCAGCTGCAAAATCGCGGCTGGCTATATGGAGGCGAGAGCTCAGGGCATTTGCTGTGCCTCGATTGCCACACGACAGGTGATGGCATCATCGCTGCGTTGCAAGTGCTGGCTGCCTTGAAACGCAGTGGTGAGACACTGAGCCAGTGGGTCTCGGAACTACGCATGTATCCCCAGAAAATGATTAATGCGCCACTTAAACCAGGTACTGACTGGGCGAATCACGCGGGTTTACTGGCCGCACAGAAAAAAGTCGAGTTGCTCCTGGGCGACAGTGGTCGCATGCTGATACGCGCCTCGGGTACCGAGCCAATCCTCAGACTGATGGTCGAAGCCGAAGACGAGTCCTTGGCCAATCAGTGTATTCAGATCCTGGCTGCGGTCGACCTGGCGTCCTAAGCGCGCGGATTCATTAATTCTTCATTAATTTGTCACCTCACTGAAATGTCGACAGATCAAACTGATCGATATCTCAGGAGAGTGTTGACATGCTTGAACTTGTCCGCAGTACCACCAGTTTATTTACCCTGCCTGCATCAACCGGGGGGCACCGAGGTCTTGTAGTAGGACTTGCTCAGTCACCTGATGAAATCGAATTGATTCAGCGTCTGCGTTATGACGTATTCAGTTCCGAGTATGGAGCGGTGCTTGGAGATAACCAAGATGGTATTGATCGCGATTCTTTCGACCCATGGTGCGAACACCTGATGGTCAAAGAGTTAGGGACTGATCATGTCGTGGGCACCTACCGAATTTTGACGCCACATCAGGCTAGACGTGCCGGTGGTTATTACTCTGAATCAGAGTTTGATCTCCGTGGTTTGGGAGACATTCGTTATCAATTGGTTGAGTTTGGTCGTGCTTGTATTCACGAAGATTACCGCCAAGGCAGCGCGCTAATGATGTTGTGGTCGGGCCTTGCTGAAATACTTAAACAAGGCCGCTACGAACACGTTTTTGGCTGTGCCAGCGTGAGTCTGCGCGATGATGGCAATACGGCTGCGCGCGTCTGGCGTCAGGTGCGTGATGAGGTGGGTCTGACAGATCAGCCAAAGGTTACGCCTTTGAATCGTTATCCTTTCGAATTACTCGATAGCGACTTGCCCGCCGATGTGCCGGCATTGCTAAAAGGCTACTTGAAATTAGGCGCTCGCGTGTGTGGTGAGCCCGCATGGGATCCGGATTTCAACACGGCCGATTTCCCGATGCTATTGTCCGTGTCGGATATGGGGGCGCGTTACCGCCGCCACTTTGGATTTGACAAGGTTTAGATCGGAATCAGTTCAAAATCAAAACCGACTTTGCCCCATTCGGCTTCTTCGCCGTGTAGGGAGAAGTCGGTGAGTGGGTGCGTTGATAGCCATTTTTTGTCTACACGCGCGACAATCGACGTACCTTTAACGCTGATGGAAACGGGCAATTTAGTAATGTCCTCGCGTCGGCGTGAAAGCAATACCGCCATCCTCAGGCACAGTATCGCCAGCCACTGATCGCGTGTTTTGACAAGTGATTGCGCTTTGCTGAGTTTGCCGGTGTGGGCCAGTGCAAACAGTCCGAGTTGCGATTGATCCACACGTGAAAAGCCAGGCATATCCGCGTTATTGAGGATGTAGGCGCTGTGCTTGTGATAGCCCGCCTGCGCAATAGAAACACCCACCTCGTGCAAGTCCGCAGCCCAGCTGACCGAGTGCCGTAATTCGTCCTGTGGGGATTTTTCTGGATAGAGACTGTCAAACAAACTCAAGGCCATGCGTTTAACGCGTGCGGCCTGGCGAGGATCAACATGATAGCGTTTCATGAAGGCTTTGACGGATTCGTCGCGTCGATCATGGAATTCTTCGCGGCCTGCCATATCAACCAGCACGCCCAAGCGCAACGCGCCTTCGCCTGGATGCATGATGTCGACCTTCATTTCGTCAAAGAAAGCGCTCATGATGGCTAAGCCACCAGTGAGTACGTCCGCGCGCTCGAGTTTGATGCCGGGTAAATCTTCCGGAATCACGCGGCCTGCGCGAACGATCTTTGTTTTGAGTCTTTCCAGGCCTTCGCGGGTGATGCCACCGCTGGACAGTCGACTGTCGGTGAGTATTGAATACAGTGCTTTGGCCGTGCCAGACGAACCAATTGCTGTATCCCAGCCCATTTTGCGATAGGGTTTGGTAATCACCTCGATTTCGCGTCGCGCGGCAACCTCGGCGAGTTTCATGGAGTAGTTGTCGACGACGCCTCCAGGGAAAAACTGACGGCTATAGCTCACGCAGCCCATGTAGAGCGAATTCATCAGAATAGGCTCGTCACCCTTGCCGATGATGACCTCTGTAGAACCGCCGCCAATATCGATGACCAGACGTTTTTCGTCCGAAACGGGCAAGGTGTGCGAGACGCCTGCATAAATCAGACGGGCTTCTTCGCGCCCTGCAATGACCTCGATGGGAAAGCCCAGAGCGGCCTCGGCACGCGGCAAGAAATCCGGTACGTTACGCGCCACACGAAAGGTGTTGGTCGCCACTGCGCGCACGCGATCGGGATGAAAGCTGCGCAGGCGCTCACCAAAGCGGCCGAGGACTTCGATCGCGCGCTCGATGGACTCGTCGTTCAGTATCTTGGATGCGTCCAGACCCGCAGCCAGACGCACGGTCTCTTTGAGGCGGTCGATCTGATAAATGTGCTTGACGCCGTTTTGTTCGGCAACCCGGCCAATTGACAGTCTGAAGCTATTAGATCCAAGATCTACTGCGGCAAGCAGGTGTTCCATGCGATGCAACCAAAAATGCGACAAAACATATTATAAAAGGGTATCTTGTTATCAAACTGACATATATCTGAAGTAAAACAGAAACATTCGTACAAACAATAAAAACTGGATTGCCCTGAATGCCTGCCCGTAAGAAGCCCGAACCATTATTTTTAAATCGTGAGTTATCACTATTAAAGTTCAACGAGCGCGTGCTGGCGATGGCAGAAAATGCCGAGATCCCCTTGCTTGAGCGACTGCGTTACGTCTGTATCGTGAGCTCCAATCTGGATGAGTTTTTTGAAATCCGTGTGTCCAGTCTCAAAGCGCAACTGGCACAGCATCCTGCCCTGAAAGGCAGCGATGGCCTGACTGCGTCTGAGGCCTTCGAACAAGTCCAGGTTGCGATCCATACGATGGTCGATCGTCAGTATGCGTTGCTCAACGACGACATCTTGCCAAGCTTGCGCGCGGAAGGCGTGTATCTGCATCATGCTTCAGAGTGGAATACTGCACAGACACAATGGGCACATGATGTGTTTGTGCGCGACGTGATGCCTTTGCTCACGCCTATTGGTCTGGACCCTGCACATCCATTTCCACGGGTCTACAACAAGAGTCTGAACTTTATTGTGCCTTTATCGGGCGACGATGCCTTTGGACGTAAATCAACGATCGCGATCGTGCAGGCGCCTCGCGCTTTGCCGCGCCTGATGAAAATGCCTGCTGCGATTTCCGGACAGCCACACAGCTTTATTCTGCTGACCTCGTTGCTGCGCGCCTTTGTCGGTGAGCTGTTCCCCGGAATGGTTATGCAAGGTTGTTATCAATGGCGCGTGACGCGTAACAGTGATTTGTTTGTGGACGAAGAAGAAGTCACGAACCTGAGGCTTGCACTGCAAGGCGAATTGTCGCAGCGTAACTTTGGCTCAGCGGTGCGTTTGGAAATTGATCTGCTGACCCCGCCACACATCGAAACCTTCTTACAAAAAGAATTTTCACTCGCTGCCGCAGATACATACCGCGTCAATGGACCGGTCAACGTGTCCAGAATGATGCAGCTTTGTAATGTCGTCAATCGTCCTGATCTGTTGTTCCCGGAATATCGTGGCCCGATCCCGGCACCGTTTGATTCGCTCGCTAACAAGCCCTCTGCTATTTTTGAGGCGATTGCTCAGCAGGATCGCTTGTTGCATCACCCGTATCAATCCTTTCAACCGGTCATCGATTTTTTGACGGCCGCAGCGATTGATCCAGATGTGGTTGCGATCAAACAGACGATTTATCGTACAGGTGAGGATTCTGAGTTGATGCGTTTGCTGCTGGCTGCGGCAAGAGCAGGCAAAGAGGTTACGGTTGTTGTGGAGCTCATGGCGCGATTCGATGAGCAAACCAACATCAACTGGGCGGCAAGACTCGAAGAAGTCGGCGCGCACGTTGTCTACGGAGTTGTGGGCCATAAAACCCATGCCAAGATGGTGTTGGTGCTCAGGCGCGAAAAAGGACGCATTCGACGCTATGGACATCTGGGGACAGGTAACTACCATCCCCGCACAGCAAGCTTGTACACCGATTTTGGGTTGCTGACCGCGGATCCTCGGATGTGA
>CAIPID010000330.1 GCA_903865015.1 uncultured beta proteobacterium
CCCGCTCGTCAAAGCCGGCGCCTGGGCAGCCGGGAGTGATGCCCCTGAAAAGGCTGAAATCAAAATCGGTTTTATTCCCCTGACCGATTGCGCCTCTGTCGTCATGGCCTCTGTCATGGGCTTTGATAAAAAATACGGCCTCAAAATTACCCCAACCAAAGAAGCCTCCTGGCCTGGTGTGCGCGACAAATTGATTAATGGCGAGCTTGACGCGGCTCATGTCCTGTACGGCATGATTTACGGGGTTCAGATGGGCATTGGCGGCCCCAAAAAAGATATGTCGGTTCTGATGACGCTTAATGCAAACGGACAGGCAATCACGCTCTCTAAAAAATTAGCTGATCTCGGGGTGAAAGATGGCGCATCACTCAAAGCACTGATGGACAAAGAAAAGCGCGAATACACCTTTGCGCAAACCTTTCCCACCGGTACACATGCAATGTGGCTCTATTACTGGATGGCTGCAAACGGCATCAATCCAATGAAGGATGCAAAAATAATTACCGTGCCTCCACCACAGATGGTTGCCAATATGCGTGTCGGGAATATGGATGGCTACTGCGTCGGCGAGCCATGGAACGCACGTGCGATTGTCGATAAAATCGGCTTTACCGGTACAACCACCCAGGCAATCTGGAAAGATCACCCCGAAAAAGTACTCGGTACGACTGCAGAATTTGTCGAGCGCTATCCAAACACCGCGCGAGCCATGACGTCTGCGGTACTGGAAGCGTCTAAGTTTATTGATGCATCAGCCGAAAACCGTAAAAAGACAGCAGAAACGATCGCGGCAAAATCCTATGTGAATACGGAGGTCGACGTTATTCTGGGTCGCATGCTGGGGCAGTATGAAGATGGTCTTGGCAAAAGTTGGACGGATGCGGACTCGATGAAGTTTTACAACAATGGCCTGGTCACCTTCCCTTATTTATCAGACGGCATGTGGTTCCTGACGCAACACAAACGCTGGGGCTTACTCAAGGAACATCCTGACTACCTCGACGTTGCCAAAAAAGTAAACCGCATTGATGTCTACAAAGCTGCTGCACTCGCAGCCGACGTCCCGCTGCCTGCTTCAGAGATGCGCAGCTCGACACTGATGGACGGCATTGTCTGGGATGGTTCTAACCCGCAAGCTTATGCAGACAGTTTCAAGATTAAAGGTTAGCGCGATGACGTCACCGGAAACAAAACCACTCGCGGAGTTGCTACTGGATAACCAGGCTGAGATCGATGCGCTGCAGGCACGCGAGCAACAGCGCATTGCTTTGCGGGATAAGTTATTGCAAAAGCTCGACCCATTGCTGCCTGCCCTGCTTGGTCTGATGGGTTTTGCAATATTCATATTCATCTGGCAAGGGATTCATCTTGGAATCAAGGAAATTCCTTCCCCTGCGTTTACTTTTAAAGCGGCACTCGTCCTGTTTTCCGATCCCTTTTATTCAAATGGACCGAATGACCAGGGGATTGGCTGGAATATTCTTTCCTCACTGAAGCGCGTTGCCCTTGGATTTGGTCTGGCCGCGCTAGTCGGTATTCCCGTCGGGTTCGCAATCGGTCGTTTCAGACTATTCGAGGCGATGAGCTCTCCAGTCATCAACTTGCTGCGTCCGGTATCACCGCTCGCCTGGCTACCAATCGGGTTGCTACTTTTCAAGGCTGCAAATCCAGCCGCTATCTGGTGTATTTTCATTTGCTCCATCTGGCCCATGGTGATCAATACCGCAATGGGCGTGAGCAAAATCCCACAGGATTACATGAACATTGCACGGGTATTAAACCTGTCAGAGTGGAAAGTTTTTACCAAGATTCTATTTCCTGCCACCCTGCCCTACATGCTGACAGGCGTCAGACTTTCTATCGGAACAGCCTGGCTGGTTATTGTGGCCGCAGAAATGCTCACCGGAGGTGTGGGTATCGGTTTCTGGTTATGGGATGAGTGGAACAACCTCAAAGTTGAAAACATCATCATCGCGATTTTTGTCATTGGTATCGTTGGCCTGCTGCTTGAGTACTGCATGCTAGCGCTTGCCAAACGATTTACTTACGCCTGAGCGAGTGATCACATGAGCAATCCACAATTCGAACGCTATTTGATGATTGAAGAAGTCAATCAAACCTTCAAAACAAAAAAAGGGCCGTTTGTCGCGCTTCAAAACATTAATCTGAATATTAAAAAAGGCGAATTCATTTCGCTCATTGGTCACTCGGGTTGTGGCAAATCCACGCTCTTGAATCTGATCGCTGGTCTGACCATGCCCACGCAAGGACGCTTAATCTGTGCAGGCCGTGAGATTGCAGGACCCGGGCCGAGTCGGGCCGTGGTATTTCAAAATCACTCACTCCTGCCCTGGCTCAGCTGCTTTGAAAACGTCTACTTAGGCGTGGAGCGTGTCTTTGCATCAGCGGAATCAAAAGCACAGCTGCAGCAAAGAACTGCGGCAGCCATGGCTTTAGTTGGTCTGACTCATGCTCAGCACAAAATGCCACACGAGGTGTCTGGTGGCATGAAGCAACGGGTCGGCATTGCGCGTGCGCTAGCGATGGAGCCTCAGGTCCTGCTGCTAGACGAACCGTTTGGCGCACTCGATGCATTAACAAGAGCAAACCTGCAGGACGAATTGATGAAGATCATGGCGGCGACGCAAAGTACCGCGGTCATGGTGACACATGATGTAGACGAAGCGGTGCTCTTATCAGATCGGATCGTCATGATGACAAACGGACCTGCCGCACAAATTGGAGAAATACTGTCGGTAGAACTTGCGCGACCACGCGATCGTGTCGAGCTCGCGAACAATCAGCTTTATCAGGAATATCGAACCGCAGTCATCGACTTCCTGTATCGCAAACAAGGTAATCCTGCACTGCAAGCAGCCTAGCGAGGCACGACATGAGAAAAATGAAGCTCGTACTTATTGGCAACGGCATGGCCGGGGTCAGGACTCTCGAAGAGTTGCTAAAGATCGCACCAGATCTCTATGAGATTACGGTCTTTGGCGCAGAGCCTTATCCTAACTACAACCGGATCATGTTGTCTCCTGTTTTGTCGGGGGAGCAAAATGTTGAGCAAATTATCCTCAATGACCTCAAATGGTATGCAGACCACAATATCAAACTACATCTGAACAAGAGAGTCATCAAAGTCGATCGCAAAGCCAGGGAGGTCATAGCCGAGGATGGTACGGTTGAATCTTACGATCGACTGCTGCTGGCGACAGGCTCACTGCCCTTTATATTGCCCATCCCAGGCAATGATCTACCTGGCGTGATCGCCTACCGAGATATTAAAGACACCAACGAAATGATCGACACGGCCGCTAGCCACAAGCATGCCGTGGTAATTGGCGGCGGGCTGTTGGGGCTCGAGGCCGCCAATGGATTACGTGTGCGCGGCATGCAAGTCACGGTAGTCCATCTGGCCGACTGGCTCATGGATCGACAACTCGACC
>CAIPID010000331.1 GCA_903865015.1 uncultured beta proteobacterium
CGTGGCCTTCATATTCAAAAATAGCCCAGCCTTTCAACACGTAGACTAATTGCATCTGAATGTCGTGACGATGCCACTCGCCCGTCGCATTTGTACCCTCATGCGCTCGAATCAGATGCATCACGGCTTTGCCGTCTGTTGCATCCATAATTCCGAGGTCACGATAATCAAAATACTGTCTCAGACCATTATGAACAAATGGCGCATCTTTGGCATGTTGAACGCTGAATTTCATTTTTGTCTCCGTTTTTAAAAAGGATTTTTTTAATAATTTTTCTTATTGTGCGCCTTATTGTGCGCTGATTTTTTTGTTCTGACTAGTTTGACTACACTTGCAAACTAGCCCTGAGCACGCTTGCGTCCTGCCAACTTACCGATTTCTAGCGTAACGACCATCTGACCAAGGAGCGATTGCTGCATTTTCAGCACATCGGACGTATCCTCTTTGGTCTCCCATACCCCCCCGGATACTGGCAAACCATGCATCACCACAGGCATGGATTTTGTTTTCAAACGTATCACTGGCTGCGTATGCGCATAGCCAGAATATTCAATATCGAGTATGGCGTGCGCAATCGCACTCGCCTGCTTTGAAATAGGTTCAATAAAGCGACAAGGCGCGCCCTCAATACTTACACAATCACCTAACGCGTAAACATCGGGCGCACTAGTCTGTAAGGTTTTCGAATCAACGGCAATACCACGTTCAAAGGCAAGACCTGCGCCTTTTGAAATGCGTGCATCGGTCACCAGGCCAGTGGCTGCGACAACCTCATCGGCTTCAAACGCTCGACCGCATTGCGTGGTGACAAATTTTGAACCATCTTGCCCTACAGTCACCGATGCAACCTGAACCGCTCCTACAAAGCGAACACCCGTCTGCTCAAGTCCAGCACGTAAACGCTCAGACGCCTGAATTGGCATTAACGCGGCCAGAGGTTGAGGCTGGAGATCCAGCAAGACTACCTGATGTCCGGCACGCGCAAAATCATCGGCCAATTCACACCCCACCATACCCGCACCAACAATCACAACCCGTTTAGTCCCAGTACTTAATTTTTGATGTAAACCACTCCATGCCGACAATTCGTTAATGCGCCAGCAGAGCTGAGCGGGCAGCACAGGCAACAAGGCCGGCTGCGCCCCCATCGCCAATACTAGGTTGGTATAGCGAAGGGTTCCACGCGTAGTGCGTACCTGATGCAATGATGGTGTCAATCCCACGACAAAGGTGTCCGCCAGCAACCGAACAGACAACCGTTGGGCCGAATCGCTGCCAGACTCCCGCACGATGGTCTCACGCGTATAGCCCCGACTCATTGCGATGGACAACTCCGGTTTGAGATATCGGTCACCATTGCAACTGGTGACCATCGTGATCGGCAATGTGGGATCCAACGCGCGTAAGGCTTCAGCGACAGCCCATCCAGCGTGCCCTGCTCCAACAATCACAGCACCTAATCCTCGCGTAAAAACTTTTGAGGAACTCGAAACCGTTGCAACAGGCACCGCATGATCATAGGGTTCGAAATCAGCCTTGACTACACCGCACAAAGGACAGACCCAGTCATCCGGAATATCCTCGAATTTTGTGCCTGGTGCGATACCGCTATCAGGATCACCCGCCTGCTCGTCATAAATCAATCCACAGGCGCGGCAAATAAACTGTTTCCACTGAGCCTGAGTCATGCAGGCATTTCCTGTTTAGACAAGCGCGCCATTTCCCAGCGCAAATGTTTGATGGCTGGCGTCACGATCGCTACAAAATGGGCCTCGCGAATACGACGCTGCGGTGCGGTATTCATCATGTAACCACGTGCGCCCTGGTGCAATAATGCTGACTGCGAAGCTTTCAAGACAAACTCTGCACCCTGCGCACGCGCATCAAGCACTTCGATCATATAGTCTTTACTTGTCTCATACGGATTGATGGCGAGCTTTTGGATACGCTGCCCCAGATCCGCAAGCTCGGCCTGCAATTCGTCCGGTCTTTCGTGCAGGTACTGATTTACGTGACCAAGTAATGGCTCGACCTCAAGAATCGAGTCAATACTGCCTTGCGCTACGCCAACCGCCATCCCCGTTTGCAGCAAAATAAAAGCAGCGCGGATTTTTGCGATAAAAGGCTTGGCAGGATCTGCAATCAGATTTTCTTCACCAACAAAATAATCATCCAGTCTGATGCCCCATGTGCTGGTGCCCTCCATTCCGGAAAACTCCGGACAAGCTCGCAATACGACATCCTCGGTGCAGCGCAATAAAAACATAATCTCGTGCGAGGCACTGCCATCGTCCAGATAGACACCGGCAATAGCGCCACAATACTGACCGGCAGCAATATGGCTCACCCAGGGCAAAGCACCGCTGACCAGATAGCCACCAGCTACTTTTTTTGCACGCAACAGCATTTTTTCAATGCCGGCAAAACTCTTCATTGGATTTGATAATGCGGTGCCTCCGAAGCTCTTTCCAGCAGCGTGATCGTCGAGCACATCCCCCATCAGCGCAGGATTTCCGGACTGCTCCATATACAAACCACAAACATCATGACACCAGGTTAAAAACCCCGTGGATCCACAATTGCGGCTAATCGCACTCATGGCATCAATTGCCAAACCGAATTTCTTGCCGTGACGATCAAGATGCGCAGAAAATGCACCCGCCCGACCTAAATCCGCCATGATGTCCAGCGGGTAGTGGCCTGCATGATCGATACGATAAGCGGCGTCAGCCAGAGTCGTATTTGATATATCAGTCACTGCCTGCAGTACTTTGCGGTCTACTGAAACGCAATCTAAGGTAGGGGCAATTTCTACTGTATTCATCACATACGCTCTGCTTGATTCACATTAACGATCAATAAACTTACTCAGCCAGACCAATTTCGAATGGAATTGGATTACGCATAGAGTTCGCAACGGGCGAGTACATATTGGCATGACGCACGATCTCATCGAGCTGCTCACGGGTCGCGTCACCTTCGACGACGACTTTCACGCGAATCGCCTGAAAACCCATCTGAGGAGGCAACATCTCTGCACCACCCGCACCCCAGGCAGCAGGGTTACCGATGTCGCCCTCGAGGAACAACTCAAGCTTGCTGAGCTTTACTTGCTTCCAGGTCGCGACGGCAGTAATACCGACGGCCAGGCAGCCACCGAGTGCGCTCAAAACAATCTCACCAGGAGCAGGCGCGGTGTCCTCGCCAAACAAGTGAGGAGGTTCGTCAACGACGACAGGCGCGTGATTACCTACATAGCTCAAGGAACGGTATTGACCTTCCATGACGGTATGAACTTTATTGGTGCCGCGGCGCGTTGGATCTGCACAACCTTTTTGAGCAAAACCAAGCAATCCATCACGATCAATCGGACGCAGATAGGCTTTAACTGTTTCTGGGGTGTTGGTGTTGCTCATTATGTATGCTCCGCTGTCTATATATTAAAAAGTTATTAACTAACTATAAAAAGTTATAAGCAAAATTCATGCCATCGATATGCACGCATTCCTCAGATTTTAAGTCATTGCGCAGGCTGTTCGCCGGTCAGTACTAATCTGTCCGCACCCATGACTCAGAAAGGCAAAAGCGCACCGACGCCAGCTTCGTTTGCCACGCGGGCGACATCCTGCAGCGTATCCTCAGGCAACAAAAGACCTAATTGCCGATTTTCGGCATCTGCTAACTTTTCCATTTCGCCAGGATAGAAAACCTGTTTATGGCCCGCCGCAAGCGGAACGTCCTTCAGTGAGGTCAGGTACTCATCCATCCGCGTATTAAATTCGCTGAGTGGCTGGAATGCAGCGACATTGAGTGCCACCATGAAATGTCCGGCACCACTGCGATTGACTGGATCGTAAGGGCCGTGAACGCCGTCCAGAAACTGGCTGCCTGACAACACGCCAGAAAGAATATCCACCATTGTTCCCATGACATACCCCTTATGGCCCGCCATCGGAAGAATGAATCCTTCAAGCGCAGCCTTTGGATCCGTTGTAGGACGCCCCTGTGCATCGATGGCCCAGTGATCCGGAATGCTTTCACGGCGCTTGTTTGCCAGATAAATTTTGCCGCGGGCCACACCCGAATTCGCCATATCCATCACAATGGGACCGTGCGCGCCGCCGGGGACTGCGATGGACCAGGGATTAGTGCCAATTTTTTTCTTCAAACCACCCCAGGGAGCCATATTAGGACCCGCATTACTCATCAGAACCATAACGAAGCCTTGCTCAGCGCCGATGCGCGTGTAATACATGCAGGTGCCAAAATGGTTGGAGTTGCGAACCGAGACTACGCCTACACCATGTTTTTTTGCGCGCGAGACAGCCTCATCGACAGCGCGGCGCGTAATGACTTGTCCGACTCCATCATGCCCGTCCATCACGGAGATGGCGCCCGCATCGACTACCAGTGACGTGTTGGTGACGGCCTTCATCGCACCAGACTGCAGTCGGGCGTAATACCACCCCAGTCTGAGCAAGCCATGCGACTGGTGCCCCCACAGGTCCGCTTGAATCAGGGTATCAGCGGCCAACCAGGCATCTTGCTCAGGCATGCCTGCGCTCTGATAAACCGCTTGCGCGACCTTCAGTAGCTGTGCTGGATCGATGCGTGGCCCAGAAACACCAGATTGTTTAGTCTCACTCATTTTTATATTTCAGCCTTAAATGTTTAGCTGATAAGTTTAACCAGTTCGACTTTTCACGCAGCCTTGAACTAGGCACCGCGACAGTGCACGAAATGCAGTCTATGCACTTTCATCTACTCAAGGATCCGTTAGGTTTGGCTGAATTAACAGGTTCACCCCCCCATCTCTCATTTCTAATCGAGCGAGGTGTTTGGCATGCTTTTTGCTGATGTCATCTCCATAACTGTTTTAGGAGAAACATATGACAGCAGCAACAGTTGCCGCCACAGCCCCACCGGCGCAAACAAGCTTTCTAAAATCAAAGTGGATTCAGCTACTGCTTGGCGTAGTCTGCATGATGGCGATTTCAAGTCCTCAGTACGTCTGGGCATTATTTACCAAACCTTTGCTGGGAGAACTCGGGGTCGAGTTGGCAACCCTGCAAGTGACGTTCTCCATTTTGATTGTGTTGCAGACATTCTTTTCGCCTTTCCAGGGCTATCTTGTTGATCGCTTCGGCCCCCGGCTGCTGCTCTCGATCGGTGCAATCCTGACAGGTCTGAGCTGGATTCTCTCAGCACAAGTGCATAGCGTGGTCGGCATCTATCTGACCTATGGACTGTTTGGAGGGCTTGGTACCGGCATCGTATATGTGGGTATCGTTGGCTTAATGGTTCGCTGGTTCCCCTCATCACGCGGCTTCGCTGTCGGCATGGTGGCTGCAGGCTACGGTTTTGGCGCCATCCTCACCACATTTCCCATTTCATCAACACTTTCCACCTCTGGCTATCAACACACTCTGACAGTCTTTGGCTACATCATCGGTGCAGTTGGATTGATTGCCGCACAAGGGTTGAGAATGCCTGACGCAGTGATGAGTGCTGTTAAAACAGCAGTCGCTCAGGCCACTAAAGGTGTAGCACCAAAAACAATGCTCAAGACACCTGTGTTCTGGCTGATGTTTGCCATGATGACCATGATGTCTACATCAGGCCTGATGGTCATTTCACAAATGGGTGCCTTTGCCAAAGATTTTGGCGTAGCGAACGCGATGGTCTGGGGTATGGCCGCATTGCCACTCGCACTCACCATTGATCGCGTCACAAACGGATTAACGCGCCCACTATTTGGCTGGATCTCGGATCGCTATGGTCGAGAAAACACCATGTTTATCGCCTTTGGTCTAGAGGCCATTGCGATGACGGGCTGGCTGTATTTCCGTAACGATCCGGTCATGTTTGTCATTCTTTCCGGCATTGTGTTTTTTGGCTGGGGTGAGATTTTCTCCTTATTCCCTTCAACACTGACCGACACCTTTGGCGAAAAATACGCAACTACCAATTACGGATTCCTCTATATGGCGCAAGGTGTTGGATCCATACTTGGTGGTCCGATTGCTGCGTTGGTCTATGCCTCAACCGGCAGCTGGTTACCTGTGTTTGGTCTGATGATTCTGCTTGATGCCAGCGCAGCGTTACTGGCACTGTTTGTACTTAAACCTATGCGTGCGGGTTATCTTAAAAAAGCTTAATCCGCTGTATGGATGTTGATTTAACTCAATCCGCATGATTCAAAAAAAGGCCTGATGCTCTGCTTGCATCAGGCCTTTTTAACTATTAGCGAGCACCTTGCATTCAAGTCTGTTGTGCGAATGAACTATCAAGCTGAATTAAAACTGAAACGACTTGTCATGAGATGTCTCCTCAGGGATGATTTGTTTTTTATCTGGCACACAAGGAAATTGCTCATGTCCAAGCTTCGGGCCGACATTACCGTCGAAGAACTCAACAAACGCAGCGGAGAAAATCTGCCTGGCCTAATGGGCGTTGAGGCGACTGAACTAAGCGAAAACACCCTTAAAAGCCGGATGATCCTCAAAAAGGTGCATTTCGCACCCAATACTTATTTGCACGCGGCAAGCGTGATTGCACTGGCCGATACAACCTGTGGTTATGCGACCGTCGCCCACTTACCGGCAGGCGCCTACTCTTTCACAACCATTGAACTCAAAAGCAACCACCTCGGCACGGTACGAGGAGAAGGCTCTGTGGTTGTATGCACCGCGACTGCACAACACCTTGGCGGAAACACGCAAGTCTGGGATGCCGTGGTCAGTGATGAAGCAACGGGTAAAAAAATCGCTATTTTCAGATGCACACAAATGATTCTGTGGCCTAAAAAAGACGCCGCATAATTCTCGCGTCCGATTACCCTGCCGCAACGCAGCAAAAAATTAAATCTCACAACTGCACGCGAACCAGACAGACAGGTATGATGCAGTTCATTAACAAGCAATAAACTGAGATCTACAAATGCGCAGTGATATCGAAATCGCACAGGCCGCTCACAAACGACCAATTATTGAATTGGCGCATGAACAGGCCAATATCCCTGAAGATCAACTTGAGCCTTATGGCCGATTTAAAGCCAAGCTCTCGCTCGCCTACATCAACTCAGTACAAGATCGACCCGATGGCAAACTGATACTGGTGACGGCCATATCACCAACGCCAGCTGGTGAGGGTAAAACAACTACAACAGTAGGATTGGGCGACGCCCTCAACGTCATCGGCAAACGCAGCATCATCTGTTTGCGCGAGCCTTCATTGGGCCCGGTATTTGGAATGAAAGGCGGTGCCGCAGGCGGGGGCATGGCTCAGGTCGTGCCGATGGAAGACATTAACCTGCATTTCACGGGAGACTTCAACGCCATCGCGCTGGCGAACAATCTGCTCGCAGCACTGATCGATAACCATATCCATCACGGCAATGCGTTAGATATTGATGTGCGGCGCATCACCTGGCGTAGAGTCATGGACATCAATGACCGTGCGTTACGAGAGATTGTGGTCGGTCTAGGTGGCCCAGCAAACGGATATCCGCGCGAAGACCATTTCGATATCGTAGTCGCCTCTGAAATCATGGCGATATTCTGTCTGGCTACAAGTCTGACAGATCTCAAAAAACGTTTGGGTAGCATTGTCATTGGCTACACCCGAGCTAAACAGCCTGTACTGGCCAGCGATCTACATGCACAGGGTGCAATGGCTGCCTTGCTCAAAGATGCGCTTGCGCCGAATATTGTCCAGACGCTCGAGAATAATCTGGCCTTCGTGCATGGTGGCCCCTTCGCAAACATTGCGCATGGGTGCAACACAGTTCTGGCAACATCCACCGCACTTAAACTCGCGGACTACGTTGTGACCGAAGCTGGCTTCGGTGCAGACCTCGGCGCAGAGAAGTTTTTCGATATTAAATGCCGCAAATCCGGCTTAGTCCCCTCAGCGGTCGTGATTGTTGCGACTGTTCGCGCACTGAAATATCACGGTGGGATTGATGTCAAAAACGTTGGTGTTGAAAACGTCGATGCGCTGGAACGGGGACTTGTCAACCTGGAGCGCCACATCCGCAATATGCAGGAAAATTTTGGTGTGCGATGCGTGGTGGCAATCAACCATCGCAGCGAGGACACCCCCGCTGAAATCGAACGTCTGAAAGCGAGCGTTCAGGCGCATGGTGTCGAGGTCGTTTTGGCACGGCACTGGGCGGAGGGCGGAAAAGGCGCCACTGAACTCGCGCACGCAGTCGTCAAACTGTGCGAGCAACCAAGCCAATTCAAATTCTTGTATCAGGATGAGGACACGCTTTGGGCTAAGGTCCATGCGATTGCAACAAAAATGTATGGGGCTGCAGACATCAGCGCAGACGCGAAAGTTCGCACGCAGATAGAACAACTGCAAGAACAGGGCTATGGCAACCTGCCTGTATGTATTGCCAAAACGCAATATTCATTCTCTACCGACCCGACTCTGCGAGGCGCACCGTCCGGACATATCGTGAATATTCGTGAGGTGAGGCTCTCAGCTGGAGCGCAGTTCGTTGTGATGGTCTGTGGAGATATCATGACCATGCCTGGTCTGCCAAAGATCCCTGCAGCTAACAGCATCGACATTACCGACGATGGGCGTATTATTGGGTTGTTCTAGTGATCAGACCGCGAGCATGGTGCATAGCGTCTGATTACGCAGGTTTATATGATGCAAAACTACGATGCAAACCTTGTATAGCGAAGTCACGATTGATTTAGTTGCAAGACTGGGCCTGGCCATACTGGCTGGCACAGTCCTGGGACTCAACAGATGGCTTCACCACAAATCGGCTGGTATTCGCACACACTCGCTGGTTGCGCTGGGTGCGGCAGTGGCCATGCTGATGATTGATACGCACACAGGCTCTGATGCGCAGTCACATAGCCGGGTTTTGCAAGGCCTCGTGACCGGCATTGGTTTTCTCGGGGCCGGTGTCATCATTCGTGACAATAGTTCCAGACGCATACATGGCCTGACAACGGCGGCGAGCATCTGGGCTTGCGCATTGCTTGGTGCGGCATTTGGAGCAGGTCAGATCGCGCTAGGACTGATCGCACTAACAGCGATTCTTTTGACGCTGCTGCTAGGTGGCCGATTCGAGAGTTTTATCGGCCGGATTTTTGGCCACCGCCCTGATAACCAACAAAATAGTGACTCAGAAAGCAACTAAGCAGACCTGTCGCCGCCAGCGTCCAGACAATGAGCGGTCCAGTTGGTAAATCAAAAAGAGCAGAGCCAATCAACCCTAATCCATATCCTGTGGCAGCTGTCGCATAACTCACGAGAAGTCGAACTTTCGAAGAACCGATCGCGACAGTCGCGAGTGCAGGAATGATAAGCGTCGCAAAAACAAGGTAGACGCCCACTAACTGTACAGATACGGTGATTGCAATTGCGAACAGACTGTAAAAGGCACCCCGCCGTCCTCTTAAAAAATAAAGTGCTATGAGCAACATGCATGTCGCGAGTGCTGAATAAAGAATTTGCGAGCGACTAATCCAGAGTATCTGCCCCGCAAGCAAATCAGACAAATGCTGCCCACCCTGCGGATCCTTTGCAAGCAACAGAATTACAGCCGTTGCAGCCAATGCAAAAACGATACCAATAATAGGCTCTTGGTATCTGGCGCTCAATCGCTCTGTTGCAACCAGCAACCAGGACGCGAGGAGCGCCAAAAAAACGGCCCCACACTGAATCCAGAGCCCAGCTGCATCAGGGCCCAACAGCATGGTGACCAGATAGGCGCCCAAGCCCGCGACTTGTGCGATCGCCAGATCAATAAAGATAATGCCTCGTTGCAGTACTTGTATTCCCAAGGGTACATGTGTCGCGATTACGAGCAAACCGGCGCAGAGTGCTGGAATAAGAATATCAACTGGAAACTCGCCAATCATCACATCTTGTAATGTCATGATCCACTTCCTTGTTGCAAAGCTTTAAGCAAAAGATTAATTGTTTCGTCGTACAAGTTAGCGAGTGTGTTCACTTTTGCATTCCCGCCCACAGTAAAAGGTAAAGTCACTACGGGTATGCCTGCTTTTTCGCTCAGCCACTTTGCGGGGCTGTCACTCAGATACGACGCAACAATAATCATGCGCCCAGGATTTGATTTTTGTCGTTGCAAGACTTCCGTTAAATAAGCAATCGAGGGTTCAACCCCAGGGCGCGGCTCAAGCGTGCCAATCTGCTTTAAACCCAACCAGGCATTCATGTAAGGAAAGCCATCGTGTTGCGCCCATACGCGTGCGCCCTGGAGTGGTTTGGCGAGTATCGACCATTGCGTCAAACGAGCTTCCCAGTCAGAAACGAATTGATTGAGCAAGCCCTGATAGTGCTGCGCCTGCGATGGATCTAATTCCACCAGTCTTGCGGATAAGGCTTTAGCGATCGGCAACAAATTACGCGGATCAGTTTGTATGTGAGGATTGCCCTCGGCATGCACATCGCCCATGCTTCTATCCACAGACTTTGGGATATCCAGCAACGACACGTACTGTGCAGCCTCAAAGTATCCCGGCTGACCAGATTGAATGGCGGGATTGCCGGAGTCCCGTTGAACAATGGGTAGCCATCCAATCTCCAACTCAGCACCCGTGGCAATCACAAGCTTTGCGCTTCGGGCTCGGGCGATCAGTGAGGGGCGCGCTTGAATATGATGAGGATCCTGTTGAGCTACGGTTGCAACAAATACTTTGACCTGATCACCACCCAGTTGCTGGGCTAAAGCTCCCCACTCTGGAACCGTAGCAAATATATTCAACTCAGCCTGTACGTTAAGACTTGTAAATAAAACAACCGAGCCGATCAGCAGATTGCGCAGGATCAGTATGACCTGATTCATAATCTTCATAGCAGTATCCTTTGATCAGTAGCGATGAGCACCATGCGCACCGATGCTCATGATGTATTGAAGAAAGACTTGATTATTCACAAGCCCTGGTCCGAGCGATGTGTCGCGCGCGAGCTGGAGCCTGAACATGGAATACTCACTATTCGCCCAATCAAGCATGACCGTATTTCTGTTTGGATTCCACGAATCAAGCGTTGCACTGCTAAACGAGCCTGGTGCAAACCCGTACGTTGAACTCCCGCTGTAGAGCTGATCATAGCGATAGCCAATTCGCCACCTAGGCATAAATTGATATATAGCCTGAGCGTAAAAGCCTTTTTGTGTATTGCTAAAAGAATTACCTATACAAGCTGCATTGCAATCACCTGACGGTTGCGTCGAATTCAACACGCCAGAACCATTTTGGGTATTCCAGAAAAACTCACCTTGAAGTTTAAAATTTTGCTGGCTGGCATTGCCAGAAGGTGCCCACTTGTAAACAAAGTCAGCAATATAAATATTTGTCGAACCGCTGTAATCAAAACTTTCCGTATCACTTAATACAGAAGTTCGCGTGCGATTGCCGGTACCAGCACGAATAAAAGACAATCCTCCCTGCCACGATGAAGAGACCCCAATATCTCCGCCCGCTTTCGCAAACAAGGTTCCAAGCAGAGGTTTATTCTGATTGTAATTATTACTATTCGGGTAAGAACCACCTTGTGCATACTCACCACCGAATCGAAGATACATATCATCAAGTGGTGCGACCCACTTTAACTGCACACCTGTATTGTTTAGCTGACCGCCCAAAAAGGCCTGATAAGCCAAGGGGAGATCAACGAAATCCCACTCATGCGGATGTTTATTATTCAGGTAACCAACATCAGAAAAATATTTTCCACCTTTGAGTTTGAAACCTTCTGGCAAACCGAGTGTTTCGAAAAAAGCTTCCTCTACGGAAAAACTCGTGCCGTTTTCATCTTGTGACATCACGAAACGAGCTTCCGCACGAAAAAGGTTATCTACCGTCCCGGCGAGCGCTAATTCCGACTCGCCTAAAGAAAAACCACGCGGAATATTGCCTGCACCTGAAGGTAAAAATCCACGCATGGGCAATTCAGGGTTCTGACTTTGGCTCGAATACTTGCCATCAAGAATTAGCGACACTTCTGGTGTGACGACACCAATTTTGGGCAAGACAATACCCCTGGCCATCGTAGGTGTTGAAACTTGTGTTTTAGGGGGGGCGTCCGAGACTGATGACGGGCTCACAATTTCCGATGGCTGTGTAACAGCACTCCTATCGGAAAAGCCCACGACCGCAGGTGGCGAAGACTTTAATGCGGAAGCAGTTACATCGGACTGGGACTGTACCTTTTGGCTTAATTGTGAATTTTGCTTTTCTAACTTATCTAATTTACTTTCTAGCGCATCGATTCGCTTTTCATAAAACTCACGCATCTGATTCAAACTATCTTGAATCTTTGCGAGATCCGCTGCAGAAACTGATCCCTGACTGCTATTAGACACACTCTGCGCATGAACACTCTGTGCGAACACGAGGCTCAGACAACAAATAACTACCGCACGAATGCGGCAGCTTACTAAAGT
Source organism: uncultured beta proteobacterium (assembly GCA_903865015.1). Taxonomy (GTDB): domain Bacteria; phylum Pseudomonadota; class Gammaproteobacteria; order Burkholderiales; family Burkholderiaceae_B; genus Zwartia. The sequence goes on from CAIPID010000331.1 coordinate 12,441, forward strand.
TAGCGACAACATGACTTGATCCTAATTAAGCATCGACATGGCATGCGATATGCCAGAAAAAAGATTGCTTAACCGATCGATGGAGGACCGCGCTGATTGGCGCGCTCAGGGGCTAAAAAAGGAAGATTGTGGGGGAGTACCGTCCTGAACAGGGAATAAGACAAGTCAGCATGAAAAATCTGAATGACATCAGATAGCAACGCAACTGAATGCGCGGCATCCTCAAGGCACCTCTGACACGTCACTCCCGAAGGGGAGTCGTTCTGAGTTTTGCTCGACTCGGAAAGTATACTTTGCTCAATTTGGGAACCTGCATGGACAACAAGTGCTGAAACTTTATTGGCCGATGCAGCCAGATGCTCGAAGGCGTGTTTGAATACCGCGGCCTGCATGACAAACAAAGTCACGAGGACACAAGCAATGACAACCACGCGCATCAAGCGCGTGAGATCTCGAAAAATAGGATCCATAAAAGTCATCATATGATGTAGGGTAGCTGAAAACGGGATCACCATGCAAACTGACATCATTATTATTACCGCGTTGGATATGGAGCTGGATGCTCGGCAACTCCCTGCTGATATTGGCATTTATTATTCAGGCATAGGGAAAATCAATGCTGCAATCACTACCATGCGTGCAATTGAGCAAAGCAAGCCTAAATTGATTATCAATTTCGGAACTGCGGGTGCCGTCCATCCCGGCACAACGGGTCTGCTGGGAATTGGCCGCGTCGTACAACGAGATATCATTGCAGAGCCGTTGTCACCACGCGGTCAGGTTCCTTACTGCACACGGCCATATGAGTATTTTTCCAAAAGCGGCGATATAAGTTGCGGCACCGGAGACAGCTTTGTGACAAGCTACGATCCCTGGCTGGTTCAACAAGATATTTCGGTTGTCGATATGGAGCTCTTCGCAATTGCCGCCGTTGCGCATGAACATCAAATTGAATGGATGTCGTATAAATTTGTGACTGATCATGCCAATGAAAGCTCAGGGCAAGATTGGGTAAAAAAAGTCAATCATGGCGAAATACTGTTTTTAGAGCAGCTCAAATCAATCATTCAATGAATTGATCAATTTAAGATCTGATTTGTCGATATAAGCTCTCAAGGTATATCGACAATGACTGGGCTCTGGTTACAATGCGATGGCGAGCCGAACCAAATATTTTTTTAGTCTGCTGCGCCGCGCTAGGATCTAAAACTAGTCCGTAGATATCAATCCTATTTTTCGCAGCATCCATGACAACTCTGCGCGCATCCTCAACTAGGTACTGCGGATCAAAGACATCAATATCAGACGGTGCGCCATCCGTAATCATAATGATGGCTCGCGCGTCCGTATCAGCCCCATTAAAAAACTGTACGCCATGGCGTAGTGCGGCACCCATTCTTGTAGAGTATTGAGGCGCTGCATTTTGCAACGCATGCAAACCCGGCATAGAAAAAGGCCGATCGAAATCCAGATAGCGATGATAATGAACCCCAGATCGCTTATCTGAACAAAAACCATGTATCGCTATCCGGTCGCCCTGTACGATCGCATAATCCGCAAGCATAATAGCCGCGCGCCTTTCCAGTTCAAGAATGCTCGGCGACTGATCATCTATTGCGTTTCCAACAGATGCGGAGAGATCGAGCATCAATAAAAGACTCACACTTTTTTGACGCAAGGTGTGTCGAATGTAATGGCGCTCATCGCCCAAACCGCCTTGCCTAGCGAGGGCAACGCTATCAACGATGGCATTCATATCCAGTAAGTCACCCTCCTGCTGGCGAAATAACTTTTCTCGACTCAGGGCACTGGTATTTTGTTTATAAATACGTAAATGTTTTTGCGTATTCCTACGATAAACATCTTCATGTCGTGACGTTACAGGCAAATTTTGCTTGAACTCAAGTATTGTGCACCAATCTTTACGTTCAATTTCGGAGCGATAGTCCCACTCTGGATAATGATGCGTTTGAATATCAACCATCACACTTGGCGGGATGTCTCCCGAGTTTTCCATCAATGAGCGAGGCATCGACTCAGATTGCGGAAGGTTGATTGACAAGTCATGTTCTGATTGTTGTGAACTAAAATTCCATAAATAGGAATTGTCATCTCGATAACTCACCGGATTGATATAGGCTTGAGGATTGAACTGAATCCGCATTTGTCCCAGATCATTGGCAAGAATCGAAGCAATCGCCCGAAAACATTCATAGTCTTCTAGTCCCGATTGCGCCGCTTGCGTAAAAAATAAATCTCTTGCTTTATTGACCCAATAATCATCGACCTGAGCGTGTTCATTTAACAGACCGTAGGATAACTTGGCAATCAATAACGAGAATGCGCTGTGCTCTGCGCTCATTTCCTCTTGTATAGCCTGACAAAACCAACGTCTGATACCGGGCAGACGTTTAATCAGCAACAGTTCAACGCGTGCGTCTTCAATCGCGGATACGACTGCCACCCCCATGGGTTTGAGACGCGTCACCTCTCGCGCAGGAGTGCTATATAAAAGGTGTGCGGCTGCGTGGGCGACACTCGCACGCTCCAATGCACTCGACCTCGCGCTCGTGAAGTCTGATGAAGAATGGGGGAGTAAAAAGCTTTGCGCACTAATAATTGGACGCAAACCAATCTCCGGATTCGTGTTATCCGGAGCAGCCATAAATTGAACTGGGATTTCCGCTCCACACAGTCCCTGCAACAAAAAAGATAGAGAGCGGCTGAGCCCTGAATCAGTTTGCATCATGCAAAGTGTGCATCGACCAACGCGCGCAAACTTTCCGTTGCATCCGTCTCATCGGTTAAAGCACTAATGATCGTCATTTCGCAACTATCGCGTGGAGACATCCCGTCCAGGATCATTCTGGATGCGTAAATCAGCATGCGAGTCGAAGCACCCTCTGCCAATCCTTGATTTTTTAGCAACCTTGTTTGTTGTGCGATTGAGACAAGCACACTGGCCAGCTCGACTGAAATACCTGTTTCATGCACCAAAATTCCAGCCTCAATTGAAGCGGCTGGATAATCAAACTCCATCGCAGCAAACCTCTGGCGCGTAGAGGGTTTCATATCTTTAGAATGACTTTGATACCCAGGATTATAAGAAACAACCAACTGGAAATCAGGATGCGCGTTAAGTAGCTCGCCTTTTTTATCAAGCGGCAACATCCTGCGCGCATCGGTCAAGGGATGAATCACGACCGTTGTGTCTTGCCTGGCCTCGACGATTTCATCCAAATAACAAATTCCACCGTATCGTACAGCTTGCGTCAGTGGGCCATCATGCCAAAAAGTACCCTGTGGATCGAGCAAGAATCGACCAATCAGATCCGATGCACTCATATCTTCGTTGCACGCTATAGTCACTAACGGCTTGTCCAGCACATAGGCCATATGCTCGATAAATCGTGTCTTACCACAGCCTGTAGGTCCTTTGAGTATCAAGGGAATACGGTGCGCATACGCTTGTTTGTAACGCTCGACCTCATTGCCAGAGGCCGAGTAGTATGGTTCTTGCGTGATCCGGTACTGCTCCAGCATATCCATCAATTACTTATGCTGCGGAAGTTCGTGAGGGATACCTTCAATCGGACACTCGGGTGTACCAACAGTCGATCGTGTAAATGACTCAACCATCTTGCGGGTACCCTCTGGATCGCTCAGCCATTTTCCATAGAACTCATATGGACAGTCGGCTATACCACTCACCTCTTCGCCAGAATTTATTTTTCCGGTGTAGCCGCGATGGACAAGCTTAAACAAGTGGTTTTGTGATTGTGCGTTTTTACGGAAATCGCGAATCAGACTAACTGACAACTCTGCATAGTTAATGCCCATTTCCTCTTCACCGCACTCGCCTAATGTACGTCCATCAAAACCGACAATCGCCGAGTGACCAAAATAGGAATACACACCATCAAACCCAGCTGCATTGGCTACAGCAACATATGTATTGTTCATCCACGCCATGCATTTAGCGACCATCACTTGCTGCTCTTTGGCTGGATACATATAGCCTTGGCAACGAACAATCAGCTCGGCGCCACGCATCGCGCAGTCACGCCATATCTCTGGATAATTACCATCGTCACAAATGATCAGGCTGATCTTCATGCCTTTTGGGCCATCTGACACATAGGTGCAATCGCCTGGATACCAACCCTCGATAGGCGTCCAGGGCATGATTTTGCGGTATTTCTGTACGATTTCACCCTTGTTATTCATCAGAATCAGGGTGTTGTAAGGCGCCTTGTTAGGGTGATCTTCGTGACGCTCGCCCGTTAAGGAAAAAACACCCCAGACATTCGCTTTGCGACAAGCGGCTGCAAAAATTTCTGTTTCATCACCTGGAATAGTCGAGGCTGTCTCATACATTTCCTTAGCATCGTACATAATTCCATGCGTACTATATTCAGGGAAAATCACCAGATCCATACCTGGCAAACCTTGTTTCATGCCGATCAGCATCTCACCGATCTTGCGAGCGTTATCCAACACCTCAGCTTTAGTATGCAAACGCGGCATCTTGTAATTTACGACGGCAACGCCTACGCAATCATTACTGCTTGAAATATCACCATGTCTCATTTTTACTCTCCGGCTTGACTAATCTGACTACTCATCTGGTTACAGTCATATATAAAAAAATCTCACACTGATATCAATGACTAATCATCCACGGACGTTTACCAATAAATGATTTATTACCATTCGCAAAGGTCTGCGTGGCACTACGTTTTCCGCTCGCACTGGAACAACACCCACAACCAGAAGGATGTTTGAGTCTTGCGTAGGACGAGTCATAATCTTTCGACATCTTAGGCGCGTGCGCAGCACGCTCGTTGCCCTCAATCGCACGACGCGTATCACTATCCACGCGAGACAGATTAGAGCCAAAAGCAAATACACGGGCACTGAGTGCCCCACAGTCCGGACACTCTACCGCTTCGTCACGCTTACTCATCTGACGTAAGGCGTCAAACGGGCCGCAAGATTTACAGTCATAGTCATAAGTTGGCATGTGGGGCTCCTTAAACAATATTATTTAAATCACAAATCAAGCGACAAAGGCATATCCATACCCGGAGTCACCAGCTTGGTAGGACCACTCGCGTTCGGATTGATATCAAAGTCGAAAATCTGCGTAGGCAGCCAAAGCGTGGCACATGCATTTGGTATATCCACCACACCACTGATGTGTCCCTGCACGGGAGCCGTTCCAAGAATCGAATAGGCCTGCGCACGTGAATATCCAAACTTAGTCATGTATTCGATCGCGTTCAGGCAAGCCTGGCGATAGGCTACGTTGACGTCCAGATAATGCTGCTTACCTTGCTCATCGACCGAAATTCCTTCGAAAATCAGGTAATCGTTGTAATGAGGGGTAATGGGACTTGGCTTGAATACTGGGTTTTTAATACCGTATTTAGCCATGCCACCCTTGATGAGCTCGACCTTCATGTGCACCCAGCCGGCCATCTCAATGGCGCCACAGAATGTGATCTCACCATCGCCCTGGCTGAAGTGCAAATCACCGACTGACAAGCCAGCGCCATCTACATACACCGGGAAATAAATCTTGGACCCGCGTGACAGATCTTTAATGTCGCAGTTGCCGCCATGCTCGCGTGGTGGCACAGTTCGCGCACCCTCTGCAGCGATTTTGGCTGCGACATCGCCGGTGGCCTGACCAGCGTGCGCTGTTTTAGCAAAAGGAGGATTAGCCAAAGGCGGGACACGATCTGGGTCAGTCGCGATAAAATCTATCTCTCGCTCATTCCACATATCGAGCATTTTTTGGTCTGGCAGGCAACCAATCAATCCGGGGTGAATCAGTCCTGCAAATTTCACGTTAGGGATATGACGGCTGGTTGTGAACATGCCGTGGAAATCCCAAATTGATTTCTGAGCACTGGGGAAATGATCGGTTAAAAAGCCACCGCCATTTTGCTTGCTGAAAAACCCGTTAAACCCCCATAGGCTATCGTCTTTTGCACCAATATCCAGCAAATCAACCACTAGCAGATCGCCTGGCTCTGCGCCTTTGACGCCTACGGGGCCTGACAGAAAGTGCACGGTAGACAAGTCGATGTCTCGTACGTCATCCGCACTGTCATTGTTCTTGATAAAGCCACCCGTCCAGTCGAACGTTTCGAGCACGAAATCATCGCCTGGTTTGACCCAGCAGGCCATTGGGATGTCTGGATGCCAGCGGTTATGAATCTTTGGATTGTCGTAGGGAGACGCTTTTAAGTCTACGGTGATGAGTGTTTCGGGCATGGTGCACCTCTTAAAATATAGGGACGGGGTTTAGAATCCTGACTAGCTCTGGTATTGCGAACTGCTTTACACCGACAAATAATGTTTGATGCGATCGATATCCGTATCAGCACGCGCGGTTTCATACACCAGTCGACCGCCTTCGATCACGAACAATCGATCAGCAACGTCCAATGCAAAACTCAGCACCTGCTCGGAGACAATGATGGTGATACCGCGCATGCGACGGATCTCATTCAACGCCTTGGCGATATCCTTGATAATCGAAGGTTGAATGCCTTCGGTTGGCTCATCGAGCAACAATACTTTCGGATTAGTGACCAGTGCGCGCGAGATGGCGAGTTGCTGCTGCTGTCCTCCCGAAAGGTTTCCACCTTTGCGACGACGCATATCCCACAAGACAGGGAACAGGGCATAAATCTCGTCCGGAATGACCTTATCTTTATCGTTTTCCAGGCCTGTCTGAATATTCTCCTCAACAGTCAACGTAGGGAATATCATCCGGCCCTGCGGCACATAAGCAATACCCTTTGCGACACGACGATAGCTTTCGTCACGGGTCACATCCTGCCCATCGATAATGATCGAGCCGCTTTTGGTCGGCAATAAACCAATCAGACTCTTAAAAAATGTAGTCTTACCCATACCGTTGCGACCCATGATCGCGACAGTCTCCTGCTTGCCCGCCTCAAGGTTAATACCGTGCAAGGCTTCGCTTTGACCGTAAGCAACGTAGAGATCTTTTACGCTTAGCATGTCAGGTCTCCTAGTGTCCGAGATAAACTTCAATAACCGTTGGATCGCTTTGGACTTTATCCATCGATCCTTCAGCCAAAATTTTGCCCTGATGCATCACGGTCACCTTGTGAGCAATCTTCTTCACAAATTCCATATCGTGTTCAATGACGATCACGGAACGATTATTTGAAATCCGTTTGAGCAATTCCGCGGTGAGTTCGCGCTCACGCACACTCATCCCAGCGATTGGCTCATCAAGCATCAATAACTCAGGCTCTTGCATCAGCAACATACCGATTTCAAGCCATTGCTTCTGGCCATGTGAGAGCAAGCCCGCTTCGGTTTTCAAGGTATCAGCCAAACCGATTTCACGAGCGACAGATTCGACTTTTTCTTTAACTTCGTCGTCGCACTTAAACACCAAGGCTCCAAAAACGGAACGTCCCTTTGGAAATGAAACTTCCAGGTTTTGAAATACCGACAAATTCTCATAGATAGAAGGTGTCTGAAATTTCCGACCGATGCCTTTTCTAACCCTTGCATACTCTGGCAGCACCGTCATCTCTTCATTTTTGAATTTGATGCTACCCGCAGTTTCTTTTGTCCTGCCACAAATCATATCGAGCAAGGTGGTCTTGCCGGCGCCATTAGGTCCGATAATGACGCGCAATTCATTTTTATCGACATACAGATTCAAACTGTCGATGGCTTTAAAACCATCGAAAGATACAGTCAGGTCTTCTATCGCCAATACAAAGTCGGTGCTGCTACTCATGGCGCACTCCTTCTGATTACTAAGTCTGCCGCATCGGTTGTCGACTGGACTGCGAGGGCCGAAGCTGAATCCGCTTCAACAGCAAGCGCAGCCTCGAGATCGCCCTCGCTTTCCAGCTCAATCAAACGTTGTTTGATCATGCGGCGTTCTGTCGACTTACGAATCCACCAGGGTTTAATGTGTGACTCGAACAGTCCAGCCAAGCCATATGGAAAGGCCATCGTCACACCAATGAACAGGGCGGCCATCAAGAACAACCACAAATCAGGAAAGTTCTCGGAGAACAGTGTTTTGCTTGCATTGACCAGCAAGGCACCATACACAGCACCCACCAGACTGAGTCGCCCGCCCACCGCGCACAAGATCACCAGTTCGATCGAAGGTACGATGCCGACAAATGATGGCGACATAAAGCCGACCTGGAGTGCGAAGAATGCGCCGCCAATTCCGGAAACACCTGCGGCGAGACAAAATGCAGCGACTTTAAACATAGACACGTCGTAACCAGAGAAGCGGACACGATCCTCTTTGTCGCGCATCGCCAGCAGCAGCGTGCCGAATTTACTGCGCTGAATGTAGGTACCGGCTATCACACACAGCAAGAGCGTTATGCAACAGGCGTAATACAGAATTATTTTTGCCTCATCCGTACGCGTATCCCATCCACTCATCGTTTTCAGATCGGTCATGCCGTTCACACCACCGGTGTAACCTTGCATACCAATAATCAGGGTTGTCATGATCAACGCGACAGCCTGTGTGATGATCGCGAAATACACACCACCCACTCGACGCTTGAACATTGCGTAACTCACAATGAATGCCAGCAAAGAGGGCACTGCGATGACGGCGATCAGTGAGAATGTCAGGCTTTTAAACGGTAACCACCAGATTGGTAACTCAGTCAGCTGATTCCAGTCCATAAAGTCAGGGATGCCTGGAGTCGATTGGATTTTTGTGGTGATTGGATCTGAGGCCTCAAGTTTGAGAAACATGGCCATGCAATAGCCACCGAGACCAAAAAATACGCCCTGTCCTAAACTTAAAATACCACCCCAGCCCCAGAGAACAACCAGTCCAATAGCGACGAAGGCATATGTCAGATACTTACCGACCAGATTCAGTCGGAAGTTATCTAACAGTGCGGGGAAAACTACTAGCAAGACGACTGCGAGTATTGCGATACTCAATACGCCTGGTTGCTTGAGCAAATTCTTGATTGATTGCATGAGAGTCGGCTCCGGTAAACGAGTTGATGATTAGCGTCGGATCTTCGAGGCGAACAAGCCCTGAGGACGTACCATCAGAACGATGACGATGACGGATAGCGTAAAGACTTTGGCCATCGAGCCAGTCATGAAAAACTCGCTAATTGATTGTGTCTGTGCGATCAGGAAGGCCGAGAATGCAGTACCCAGCAGACTTGCTGCGCCACCGAAAGTCACAACCAGGAACGCATCGACGATATAAAGAGATCCGGAGGTAGGACCTGTCGATCCAATCGTTGTAAATGCAGCACCCGCAATACCTGCGATACCGCAACCAATTGCAAAAGTAAGTTGATCGGTTTTCTTGGTATTGATACCGGTAGCGTTTGCCATCGGACGATTGCTCACCGTAGCACGGACACGCAGACCCCAACGACTTTTGTACAAGGCAACCATCACGCCTGCCGTAACCAGCAAGGTCAGCGCCATCACAAACATTCCATTAATCGGAATATCGAGTCCCTCTTGCGGTGCCCATGAACCCATCAGCCAATCTGGCAGGGTTGGGCTGACTTCTTTAGGACTAATAAATGTTCGGAAAACCTGCTGCAAACCTAGGCTTAAACCCCAGGTTGCAAGCAGAGTATCCAGTGGTCGCTTATACAAATGTCGGATAAGCGCCCATTCCGCGATCCAGCCACCAATAAAAGCAAATGCAAAGGCGGCGACGATCGCGAAAGGAAAGTAGGCCGGCATAAAGCCGGGCGCATACTTTTCGGTTAATGTTGAGCCAAGATAGACGGTATAGGCACCAATCGCCATGAACTCACCGTGAGCCATGTTGATCACACCCATCTGACCGAAAATGATTGCCAGTCCAAGCCCCATCAGGAGCAACACAGCAAACAGGCTCAGACCCGCAAAACCCTGCATCAGGGCAATATTGAGCACTTCAGACAGTTCCATCTCGACTCCTTGACTCAAACATTAACCATTAACTGCTTACTGATAACCCTTTGGGAACGGATCAGGTTTGATCAGCTCTGGGGATTCAGCAACCACTTTGAACTGCCCGTCTGGCAACATTTCGCCAATACGCGCCTTGCTCCAGAGATGATGGTTATCAGCGATCTTGACGTAACCTTCTGGGGCGCCTTTGAACTCGATACCATCAGATGCGGCTGCGATCTTATCCACATCAAAACTGCCCGCTTTTTCAACGGTGAACTTCCAGAGCCATGGGCCGAGGTAACCAGCTTGCGTCACATCACCGATGACTGAAGCAGGACCATATTTCTCTTTGAACGCAGCAACAAATTTCTTGTTGTTTTCGTTATCGAGTGACTGGAAATACTTCATGCAGGAGTAGAAACCTGCAGTATTCTCACCACCAATTCCGAGCAATTCGTCTTCGGTAACCGAGATCGTCAACAGTTTCTGCTTGGCCGCTGTGATACCAGCTGCTTTAAGCTGTTTGTAGAAAGCAACGTTACTGCCGCCCACAACCGCTGCGTAAATCAGATCAGGCTTTGCCGCTTTGATTTTGTTGATCAGCGAGTTGAAGTTGGTGTTGCCCAGTGGGTAATACTCTTCGCCCACAACTTTCTGCTTAAGGACGCCTTCGATGTGCTTACGTGCAATCTTCATTGAAGTACGTGGCCAGATGTAATCCGAACCCACGAGGAAGTATGACTTGGTGCCTTTTTCTTTAGCGGCCCAGTCCAGACCCCAGAGAATCTGCTGGGTGGCTTCCTGGCCTGTATAAATAACGTTCTTGCTCTGCTCCAGACCTTCGTAGAAAGTTGGGTAATACAGCATGCCGTTTTCTTTTTCGAAAATTGGCAAAACCGCTTTACGTGATGCGGAGGTCCAGCAGCCGAATACTGTTGCAACGTGATCGTTGACCAACAGTTTTTTTGCCTTTTCAGCAAAAGTTGGCCAATCTGATGCGCCGTCTTCTTTGATGACTTTGATCTGACGACCCAAAACACCGCCCATGGCATTGATCTGGTCAATCGCAAGCTGCTCAGCCTGAATCGAACCTGTTTCAGAAATAGCCATCGTGCCGGTTGAAGAATGCAACTGGCCCACAGTAACTTCTGTGTCGGTCACTGCCAATTTAGTGGTGTTGACTTGCGAAGTAGGCAATTTCTGAGCGCCTGCGCGCATCGTGGCCGCAGCCAATGCCATACCAACGATACCCTGCAATACTTGCCGACGATCGGCACTGGGTTCAAATTCGAACTCTGGCTTCTTCATAGTGTGTGCTCCTGGGGTTAACGACCGATAAACTTTCTGTGAAGTCATTCTGCGTCGTTTGTGACGTATGCCCAATACGTCAATTGACGTATACGCACATCTCATTCACGGAAATTAGAATTTTTGTATACAGTTTGGTGCACACTAATTTCACTGAAAAATTTTTCGTATATCCTTAGTCAATATCGATAGCCTGACCGCCCCGTCGTGAACAGGTTTAGCACCTCATCCAAAGCACTCCGTGACCCCAGCCAATCAGAAAATCATCCGTATCAGGCGCGAATACAACTCTTGGGTTGCTAACGAATCCTTGGAAGACTATGCGCTGCGCTACACACCGCACTCCTTTCGCAAATGGTCAGAGTGGAAAGTCGCCAATACAGCATTAGGTGGAGTCTCTTTTCTGGCGCTCGAGGCAATCGGTGGAGTGATGGCACTCAATTACGGCTTTTCCAATGCAATCTGGGCGATCCTTGCCTTTGGTCTGGTGGCATTCATGACGGGGCTGCCGATCAGCTATTACGCTGCCAGATTTGGTGTCGATATCGACTTGCTAACGCGTGGTGCCGGATTTGGCTATGTAGGCTCAACGATCACTTCACTCATTTACGCAGCATTCACTTTTATCTTTTTTGCTTTAGAGGCTGCCATCATGGCGCTCGCCTTAAAGCTCTATCTGGACTGGTCGATCGTCTGGTGCTACATCATCAGCGCGCTGGTCATTATTCCGTTGGTATTGCGAGGTATCACGCTTATTTCAAAACTCCAGGTCTGGACCCAAGGGTTATGGATCGTTTTGCTTGTTTGTCCCTATATCGCCATTGCAATAAAAGACCCGCATGAGTTTGTAGATTTTATGGGCTTGAGTGGAAGTATTTCAGGCAGTAGTGATTTCAGCTGGTTAATGTTTGGAGCTGCATTTACCGTGGCATCTTCGCTGGTTGTCCAGATTGGCGAGCAAGTGGATTACTTACGGTTTTTGCCAGAAAAAACTCAAACAAATCGCTACAAATGGTGGGCAGCTGTCATTTTCGCTGGACCTGGTTGGATTATTCCCGGCATGATCAAAATGATTGGCGGCGCATTTCTTTCATTCCTAGTGCTTCAGCAAGAACTCACACCTGTTCTCGCAAGTGAGCCTACCCGCATGTATACCGCTGGATTTTCTTACGTTTTTAATGATCCTGTCTGGATCATTGCTATTACCGCGCTTTTTGTTGTGTTGTCGCAAGTAAAGATCAATGTCACGAATGCCTACGCAGGCTCGCTAGCCTGGTCGAATTTTTTCGCTCGTCTGACGCATAGCCATCCAGGACGTGTTGTATGGCTGGTGTTCAATGTATTGATTGCAACCCTGCTCATGACACTCGGCGTGTTTCGGGCACTGGAACAAGTGCTCGGCTTGTACAGCAATGTCGCAATCGCCTGGATCGGTGCCATCGTAGCTGACCTGGTCATTAATAAACCGCTGGGACTATCCCCCAAGGGCATTGAATTTAAGCGTGCTTATCTCTACGACATTAATCCTGTCGGCATAGGCGCAACCATTCTTGCCGCCATGCTTGCCCTGCTTGCATACAACGGCTACTTTGGCGAAATCGCAAAAGCCTTTGCTCCATTCATCGCTTTATTCGCGTCCTTGATCGCCTCGCCTTTAATCGCCTGGTTCACGCAAGGAAAATGGTACATCGCACGACGTGCACCCCCGTCAGTCAGTCCCAATAAGATTGTTCAGTGCAGCGTATGTGAAAATGAATTTGAATCACCCGACATGGCACACTGCCCTGCCTATGGAGCCCCTATCTGCTCGCTTTGCTGCACGCTTGATTCCCGCTGTAATGACTCTTGCAAACATGGCTCCAGACTGGATGAGCAAGTCACGGGCTGGATGACACACATACTACCCGACACATTATCCGAACGATTCAAATCCCGTGCGGGTCGTTTTTTGCTTGTTTTTCTATCCTTATCACTTGTCTTAGCGACAGTGATGGGGATTGCCCTGACGCAAGAAAACCCGACGGACACGACTGCCTTTAATTCACAAGGGAGCATTTTTTATAAAATATTCCTAATGTTGATGTTTGTTGTAGCCGTTTGCAGTTGGTGGGTCGTATTGATCAGCGAAAGCCGCAAGCTTGCGCAAGAAGAATCCAATGCGCAAAGTCGCCTGCTCCAGCGGGAGGTTGAGACTTTGCGGCGTACCGATGCTGCGTTGCAATTAGCGAAGGATGAAGCTGAGCGGGCCAACCATGCAAAAACCCGCTATGTAGCGGGCATGACGCATGAATTGCGTACCCCCCTGAACAGTATTCTGGGGTACTTGCAGATCCTGCTAAAGGAAAACAAACTCGATCAAAAACAGCGTGAATCATTACGCACCGTGCAAAGCAGCGGCATTCATATGGCGGGGCTTGTCGATGACTTGCTTGATCTGGCGCATATTGAATCAGGTCGTTTAAGACTTGAAACAGCGGCCATCCCACTGCCTTTGCTGCTGGACGAGCTCGTGAGAATGATTCGCCCGCAAGCCATCGCGCGAGGTTTGCAATTTGAATATGTTGTCCAGGGAGAAATGCCCGACTGGGTCAAAGGCGATGCAAAAAGACTCACGCAGGTCCTGATCAATCTATTAGGCAATGCAATTAAATTTACTGACAAAGGCACGGTGACTTTGCGCGTCGACGCGCGCGCGCAAGTCCTGCTTTTCAAAGTCGAAGACACCGGCGTGGGTATTGCCCCACAAGATCAACAACGAATATTTCTTCCTTTCGAGCGCGGAGGTGCTGCGCGCAGACGTGGCGAACCCGGTACGGGACTAGGCCTCACGATTACGGGCCTGCTCACTTCGATGATGGGCGGCGACTTGTCTATGACAAGCACCGCCGGGCAAGGCACTACATTTACCGTACGACTTTATTTACCTAAAGCACCTGATCCTGGATTCACACTGAAAACGCTAGGGCCTGTATCTGGTTACGTGGGGAAAAGGCGAACATTACTGGCTGTCGATGATCAACCCGATCAACGACAAATGCTTGCCGCGCTGCTCAATCCACTTGGATTCATCATGCATGAGGCTGCAAGCGGCAGCGAATGCCTGGAAAGTCTGAAAGATATTCGACCCGATGCCATTTTGCTTGATCTGACCATGGATGAAATGGATGGCTGGCAGACAGCGAAAGCTATCCGGGAACAAGGGTATACAGATATTCCGATCATCCTTGTTTCTGCAAATTTGTATGACAATCATCCTGAGAAAATTCAAGCTGCAGGTTGTCAGGCATTCGTCGCAAAACCAGTTCTAGAATCCGAACTCGTTGGTGTACTGGGTCGTTTTTTAGGAATAGAGTGGATCGCTGCCGGACTGAATACAGCTGACTTGCCAGATATGTTTGGACCGCAAGCAGATGTCATTGAGCAAGAAATACCCGTCTCTCTGAAAGAAAAACTTGCTCCAATGATCAGGATCGGTCATGTCCAAGGATTACTCAATACACTAGATGAGCATGCGAAACACGAGCCTTCTCATCAGACGTTAGTCGCTCAATTACGCACCCTTGTGCAGCGCTTTGATTTTGAATCACTCCTTGAATTAACTAAAGATAAAAGCACCAAGTAATCCATGCAAGCAGAAATGAATTCCTCCTCTATTCGGCCCATCGTACTTTTGGTCGATGACACACCAAGCAGCCTGGGTCATTTATACCAATCGCTTGAGGGCGCAGGCTATAGCGTCGTTGTTGCACTCGATGGAAAATCCGCGTTGGAAAGACTTGAGTTAGTCCTAGTCGATGCGGTATTGCTTGATGCAGTCATGCCTGGCCTGTCTGGTTTTGAAACATGCAAATTGATTAAAGCCAATCCCAATCTGGCACACTTGCCTGTTATTTTTATGACGGGACTCGCGGAAACTGAACACATCGTTTCCGCTTTTGATAGTGGTGGTGTGGATTATGTTGTCAAACCAGTACGCGTCGAAGAAGTTCTCGCACGCTTGCAAGCGCATATCCGCAATGCACGTGTGGCGCGACTAGCGAGAGAGGCTGTCGACGTTGCAGGTTTTGGTGTGGTCCTGATTGACACACAGGGACGCATTGCTTGGCAATCCCCTCAAGCGCGTGAATTGCTGGGTCAGGCCGGAACAAAGCTTAATTTTTCCACATTACTCGCAAGCACCGAGGTTGCACTCACTCTAGCCGATCATCCTGAAATATCCATCCGCAACCTGGGTCAAGTTGGCTTGGGTGAAACGATGCTTTTGCTTGCGCAAAATAATCAGCGAAACGGAGATACTGCCAGACTGCAGCAGGCCGCGCTCACACATCGGGAAAGTGAAGTGTTATCGTGGGTAGCAAAAGGGAAAACCAATCGGGATATCGCAGAAATTCTCGGCATGAGTCCCAGGACAGTCAACAAACACCTCGAACACATCTTTGACAAACTCGGGGTTGAGACAAGATCAGCCGCAGCGGCTATCGGAGCCAGATTCGGCCCAGATTAATGATACAAAGTGAGAATAAGGAAACCACTTATGAAAACGCTCCGCAAATTCATACAGTCAACGTTGTATTGCCTCTTACTCATCAGCTCTTGCAACACTATGGCCGAAAACTATCCCGCACCGCAACAATCCGTCTGGATTGCCAAAGACTTCAAGTTCCATACCGGTGAAATCTTTGCTGAACTTAATATCGGATATACAACTGTAGGAAAACCGACCGGGATTCCGGTGCTAATCCTCCATGGTACAGCCGGCACAGGTTCGGGCATGCTCAATGCGGCGTTCGCAGGCGAGTTGTTCGGCCCAGGGCAACCTCTAGACGCATCAAAATATTTCATTATCTTGCCCGATGCGATTGGCATGGGTAAATCCTCGAAACCTTCTGACGGATTGCGCGCCAAATTTCCTCGCTATAACTACGACGATATGGTGCAAGCACAATACCGCCTGGTGACCGAGGGTCTTGGCATTACGCACCTCAGAATGATTCTTGGCAACTCCATGGGTGGCATGCAAGTATGGCTATGGGGTATGGAGCACCCCAACTTCATGGACACGTTGGTGCCCATGGCGTCGACCCCGGCGCAAATGTCTGGGCGCAACTGGCTGACCAGGCGGCTCATACTGGACTCAATCCGAAATGATCCGGCCTGGATGCAAGGTAATTACACAACCCAACCCCCTAGCTTGCAATTTGCAACTGTGTTTTTTGGTATTGCCACAAGCGGTGGTAATCAGGCACTCCAACAAGCCGCGGCGACACGTGAAAAGGCTGATCAGTTACTGGATGCGCGCCTTAAAGCACCGAGTATTGCTGACGCCAATGACAATTTATATCAATGGGATGCATCGCGCGATTACAACCCAGCGGCAGGACTCGAGAAAATTAAAGCGCGCGTACTGGCTATTAATTCAGCCGATGATGAGCGCAATCCTCCAGAACTCGGTCTCATGGAGCCGGCACTCAAACGTATCGCAAACAGCCAATTGTTGCTGATACCAGCCAGCCCTCAAACCTCAGGGCACGGCACTACAGGTCAGGCGAAATGGTGGAAAACGGAACTTGCGGAATTTCTGAAACGTTCACCGACCAATTAAAAAATATTCAAGTAAAAACATTCGAGACAAAAATGCGTTGCAACACTAAATCTGCTGTATTTAAAAATCTAGTCCTGACAAGCCTAGCGAGTGCAATCTCTCTTGGTGCACTAATCACAGCTCCTGTGCATGCCAGGGTGACGAAAATCATCATTGACGAAACGGCACCCTACAAAAGCCCCAATACATCAAGCAACGCAAACATCCCCTACGAAATGGTTGCGGGTCGCGCTTTTGGTGAACTCGATCCCACGCTGGTTCAAAATGCACTTATTCAGGATATTGAGTTAGCCAAGGATAAAGATGGCAAAGTTCGATATGTCGCATCTTTTGTTCTGTATAAACCTACGGACCTTACAAAAGCGAGCGGGATGCTCTGGCACGAAGTGCCTAACCGCGGCCGGGTGTTTCCTTATGCACCGCAAGAGCAAGCGTTTGGTGACATCATGCTCGCCAGTGCCTGGCAAGGCGATAACGCAGGCGCGACTAAAATACGACCTACTGCCTCAACAACTGGCATGCAATTTTTAGATGTCCCGGTCGCCCGACACACAGACGGTAAAGCGGTCACGGGCGAGGTGTTTGGCAGAATCGTCAACCGCGCAGGTCACGACTCCCAGCCCTTACTGGTACAAACCAATCCTGTTCCTTATCAGCCTGCATCGCTCGATACACAGAGATCATCACTCACTTCGCGCACAGGTGAAACCACACAAGGTAAGGTAATCGGTGAACAAACGATTGCTGCTACGGATTGGGCGTGGGCAAAATGTGATGCATCACACCCTTTTCCAGGCACACCGGACCCGACACAGATATGCCTTAAAAATGGTTTTGATTCCAAACTACTTTACCAAGTCGTATTCACGGCAGAAAACCCCTACGTCTTAGGCATTGGCTTTGCTGCCTGGCGTGATGTGGGATTATTTTTCAAAACGGCAAAACAAGATGACGTAGGCACACTCAATCCGATCGGTGGTGTCATCAAACACAGCATAGGACGCGGTGTCTCGCAATCCGGTAATTTTTTACGTGGTTGGTTGCATCTCGGCTTTAACCAGGCAGAACAAGGCGGCAGCGTCCATGATGGCTTGTGGCCCATCATCGCTGGAAGACGTATCGCGCTGAATTTCCGCTGGGCACAACCCGATGGTGTGCTGGAGCTTTATCAGGCAGGCAGCGAAGGTCCACAATGGTGGCTGCCGCATCCGGATGCAGTACGCGGCCTGCCCGCAGCAGGCATACTGGATCGCTGTTCGGCATCCAATACATGTCCGAAAGTTGTAGAGCATTTCGGCTCAGCTGAAGTGTGGGCACTCAAACTCACTCCGGAATGGGTTGGGACTGACGCAAAAGCAGATCTCCCCCTCCCCGATAACGTAAAACGCTACTACATCGCCAGCAG
>CAIPID010000332.1 GCA_903865015.1 uncultured beta proteobacterium
ACTTAACCGCTGCACTTAACCGCAGCACTTAACCCGCGAGCTGCTTGATCATGGGCCACATTTCTTGTGGTGAGTAGGCGCAGTGATCTGCCTGCCAGATTTCCACAGGATGATCGGGCCCACAGTATCCGTACGCCGCCGCAATCGAAGGCATGCCAGCAGCACGCGCCGCCTGAATGTCACGAATATCATCACCCACATACATGCAGCGATCTATCCCAAAGCCCGCGATCTGCGCGGCATGTAACAAGGGAAGGGGATGTGGTTTGGCGTGAGCCGTTGTGTCGCCACAAACCAGCGCTGCACAGCTTGCGGACAATCCGAGTGCTTCGACGATGGGTGCTGCAAGATATGTAGCTTTGTTAGTCACGATGCCCCATTGCATACCTGCACTTGTGATCTGTGCAAGTAATTCAGGTACTCCGTTAAACAAACATGTATCAACCGTCATGGCAGACTCATAGTCTTTTAAAAACTGTAGTCGACTCTCTTCGTATTCTGGATGATCCACGCCCATGTCGAGTGCGCAACGTAATAAGCCACGCGCACCCGCAGATGCAAAGGGTCGCAATACATCGACGGGTAATGGATCAAGGCCGCGTCTTGTACGTTGTTTGTTAGCCGCGGCAGCCAGATCAGGCGCTGTATCAGCAAGTGTGCCATCAAAGTCAAATAAAACGAGTGCAGTCATTTGCGGGTTGCCATCAGATAATTGACGCTGGTATCTTGTCCCAGCGAATAGTGTTCAGTAATCGGGTTGTAGCTCATGCCAAGCATCTGATGTGGTTCGAGGCCTGCGCCGCGCGCCGAGCTTGCTAATTCACTCGGGCGTATAAAGCTTTTCCAGCTGTGCGTACCGCGTGGCAGTAAACGCAAAATATATTCCGCGCCAACAATCGCAAAGAGAAATGATTTTGGATTGCGATTAAGGGTTGAGAAAAATACCCAGCCACCTGGTTTGACCATCGTCGAACACGCTCGGATGATAGAGCCAGGATCAGGTACGTGCTCCAGCATTTCCATGCAGGTCACAACATCAAACTGACCCGGATGCTCGAGCGCCATGTCTTCGGCACTGATATTGCGATAAGTCACGGGCACGCCTGATTCAAGGCCATGCAGTTTTGCGACTTTAAGTGATTTTTCTGCGAGGTCAATACCGGTGACAGTTGCACCACCCACAGCCATACTCTCGGCAAGAATGCCTCCACCGCACCCGACATCAATAATCGATTTGCCTTCAAGTCCACCGATCAAGTCTTTGATCCAGGTCAGCCTTAAGGGATTGATGGCATGCAGGGGTTTGAATTCACTTTTTGGATCCCACCAGCGTGATGCGAGTGCACTGAATTTATCAAGCTCGGCCTGATCGACATTGCCTGAAAGAGGGGGCTTAGTGTTGATCGTCATGATGTAGGACCTGAAATGTAAAGTTCAAATAAAAAAAGGCCCCGCAAGCGAGGCCTTTTTAGTCGATGTGACCACCGCCGAAGCAGTGATCACAGTCGATAAGCGAAGAATTACTTCTTGCTACCGATGATTTCGACATCTACGCGACGGTTCTTGGCGCGACCAGCAGCTGTTTTGTTGTCAGCAACTGGATTCGATTTGCCTTTACCTTCCGTAGTGATACGGTTAGGATCCATGCCTTTCGAAACCAAGTAGGCCTTAACGGCAGCAGCGCGACGCTGTGAAAGCTTGATGTTGTAATCAACGGTACCGATTGCATCGGTATAACCGACAGCAATGATGGTCTCGAGCTTGATAGCTTGTGATTGTGTCACAACCTGGTCAAGCAGCTTTTTGCCTTCGGGTTTAACGATTGCTTTGTCAAAGTCAAACAAGGCTTCGGCTTTAATCGAAATCTTGTCAGCCATTGGGTTAGCAGAAGCAGGCTTTGCAACGCCGTCGCAACCAACTGCACCAGTTGCTGGTGTCCAGAAGGCATCGCGCCAGCAGAGCTCATTGGTACCGTTCATCCAATTGAGCTCGTTTGAGCCGTTCTTCCAATTGTCTACCGTTTGCGCGGAAGCGACGCCAGTTGCTGTGAATGCAGCAAAGGCGAGTGCCAGAGCGAATTTGGAGGGTTTGTTCATGTTTCTCCTCGTTTGAGCTTGAAGCTGGATAAGTGACTAGCAGCGAACCCCCGCCGCAAATAAATAAATCAGGAAACGGGGCCAGTATAGCAACGCTAAGAGCAGGTTCAAAGTAATTACACACTGGGTTTCCTGCGTGCTGATTGGAATCTTAAGGCATTTGATGAGCTTTGTTGACTGTTCTGTGCGTACGAGGGCTTTCAACCCCGCATTTCTACGTTTACAAGGCCTTTGTTGTTGGTTTTTGACAACAAAAAGGGTGATTTCAGAGGTCAAGTGTGGTTTTTATGTCGCACCTTAAATTGTCAGATTCATCAAACTCACTAGAAATATATTCAAAACACAGCTGCTTGTTGTGGTGAAGCGTTTAAACGTTCAACTTTTACTTCAACTGTACCGACATGACTTCAACTGTACCGATGACTGATCGGTTTTCCATACACTTTGTATATCTATATATAGGAGTTGTTGTGGGGAGTTGAAATGTGGGGGTGGGGGCGGTGTAGAATCCAAGGTTAATCTTTATGCCCCAATCTTGGGCTTTCAACCGCTGTCATTAGTCTAGAAAATATGGATTCCTTCGCTAAGGAAACGCTTCCGATCTCACTGGAAGAAGAAATGCGCCGTAGTTATCTCGATTACGCAATGAGCGTAATCGTTGGGCGCGCCCTCCCGGATGTCCGGGATGGACTCAAGCCTGTGCACCGTCGCGTATTGTTCGCGATGCACGAGCTCAATAATGATTGGAATCGTGCTTATAAAAAGTCTGCGCGTATCGTCGGTGACGTGATTGGTAAATATCATCCGCACGGCGATCAGGCTGTCTATGACACGATTGTTCGTATGGCCCAGGATTTCTCCTTGCGCTATATGCTGGTTGATGGTCAGGGTAACTTCGGTTCGATCGACGGCGATAACGCCGCTGCGATGCGATATACCGAAATTCGTCTCGCAAAAATCGCGCATGAGTTGCTTGCCGATATCGATCAGGAAACCGTCGATTTTGGTCCCAACTACGATGGCAGCGAAAACGAACCGCTATTGTTGCCCTCACGCTTGCCTAACTTGCTGGTCAACGGCAGTTCGGGTATCGCCGTGGGTATGGCGACAAATATTCCTCCTCACAACTTGTCTGAGGTTGTGGATGGATGCCTCTACTGCCTGCGTAATCCAGAGTGCACGATTGATGATCTGATCGAGATCATCCCTGCACCGGATTTCCCGACAGGCGGGATCATCTATGGCAT
>CAIPID010000333.1 GCA_903865015.1 uncultured beta proteobacterium
AGCAACGTTTTAGTCATGTTCAAAACCTTAAATATTGGGTTGATAGCTCAGGCTCACGCATTGGCGCGACGACACTAATTATCGTCAAGATAGCAGACTACAGATGTGGATTGCTATATTATTTATCGATAAATAAAAAAACACTAGTTTTCCGGACGAGACAACCACAATGCGAATCAAAGCAATCGGGTCTGATTTTGTTGCTGAAATCACAGATTTAGATCTTAGAGCCCCTCTGACAGACGCTCAGGTTATAGCGATCGATCAAGCGATGGATCAATACGCGGTTGTTGTCTTTCCCGCGCAAGCGCTCAATGATGATCAGGAGTTTGCCTTTGCGCAGCGACTCGGTCCGCTCGAAGAGACACGTGCGGTCGTTGACGTGCATAAACAACGCCTACCCTATAACCAGATGAATGACATTTCGAATCTGGATGTAGATGGCTCCATCATGGCACTAGACGATCGTCGCCGTATGTTTAATCTGGGTAATTTGCTATGGCATTCTGACAGCAGTTTTAAAGCAACGCCAGCCAAATACTCCATGCTGCATGCGCGCGTCATCCCGCCAGAGGGCGGCAATACGGAATTTGCGGATATGCGTGCAGCCTGGGATCGTCTGACGCCAGAAATGAAAGCACACATCGATCCTCTGGTCTGTGATCATTCATTGATATATTCCCGTTCGCAACTAGGCTTTGACGCATTCACAGAGCAAGAGCTCATCAATTACACACCCGTGCCGCAACGACTCGTCAGGCGCCATCCTGGTTCAGGCCGCAAGTCTGTTTACCTCGCCTCTCACATTGGCACTGTGCATGGCATGCCACGTCCTGAGGCCATGGTATTAATCCGCGAGCTGACTGAACATGCCACGGCACGCGAGTTTGTCTATAGTCACAAGTGGAATCAATTCGATCTGGTAATGTGGGACAACCGCTGCACCATGCATCGCGCACGCCCCTACGATGACAAGCATTGCAAACGCGACATGCGACGCATGACGCTTACGGATAGCGCACCGACACTTGCACAGCCAGCCTGAGCCGGCTCAGTCCCAATTTGCTCAGCCTAATCATGTCAGGCGGAGCAAATAGACACGCGGTCTGGTTATTTAAGTAATCCCGCGCTTCTGGGCAACGCCAGTGAAAGCTCAGGGATGGTAATGATGAGCATCAAACCGAATAACAAGGCACAGATATACGGCCAATAGAACTTAAAGTGCTGCCAGACTCCGACCTGAGCAAACTTAAGCGCCATCAATAAGCCCACACCCATAGGTGGTAAAAACAATCCGATGCCAACAGCTGCGGTCTGAACAATATCAAAATGGATCGGATGAATACCGATTTTCACTGCGATCGGATAAACCACCGGGATCAGCACGACCGCTGCAGGCAAACCCTCTAGCACCATACCAAACAGCATCGTGATCATCGCGACACCAAGAAGGAATGTCCAGTGATAGACTGCCAGCGGCTCAAGAATCGCGGCAAGCAATGCAGGTACACCAGAGACGCCGAGGATATATTGAAACACCGTTGCTACAGCCAACAGAAAAACGACGCTCGCGGTTGTAACGCCACTTTGATAGGCAATCGTGCAGACCTCACGCCAAGGCAGATTTTTATAGTAAAACTTGGCGGCAAGTAACGAGTAGAGGGCAACAATTGCACCTGCCTCGGTCGCGGTAAATGCGCCAAGGTAAAAACCGCCCAGAATCACCACGGGGATGACCATAGGAACCGCTGCATTTTTAGCCGCAATCAGGAGTCGGTTAAAACTTGGACGAGAATCTTTAGGCCAACCTAGCAAATGCGCCTGTATCAACACCAATATGCATAAACAAACGCCAATCACCGCTGCGGGAATAAAGCCTGCCAGAAACAGTGTGACAGCAGACTGATTCGTCACAGCCGAAATCACAATCATGAAAATAGCCGGCGGTACCAGCATCCCCATCGCGGTTCCCGCAGCGATCAGTGATGCTGCGTCTTCCGCGCGATAGCCTGATTTTTTGAGCGAAGGCATAAAGGCGCTGGACAGCGCAGATACCTCAGCCATTTTTGAGCCGCAGATATCAGAGAAAAAATACGAGACCACAATCACTGACATACCAAGGCCGCCACGCAACCAGCCGACGAGTGCGCGAGCAAGCTCCACCAGCGCGTGCGACATCCCGCAGCGTTCCATCACACTCCCTGCGAATACGAAGCAAGGAATCGCAAGCAACACCCAACTCTGCGAGGCAGCGACCATACTGGCCCCGAGTTGCTGCAAGGGAAAGCCGCCGAGCAACAACCCCACCGCAGCAGAAATACCCAGAGCAAAAACGATAGGCAAAGAAATGAGGAGTGAGCATACAAAAACGATGCCCATGACTGTTAACACCATATCAATGACCACCCGCTTGTTGAACAGACTGACCTGGGAGATGTAATCGCCGCGCATTATTACAAGCATGGAAAACCATCAATATGCCTCCCACGGTCGCTGACACATAAAAAAGACCGAGACTCAACTCCAGAGCCGGTGATAAGAGGGTGATATTGAGCATCGTTAACTTGTAACAAATCCATGCGACAAGCCCACCGAACCCAGCGATCAGCAGTTGATTGAAGGTTGCCATGATCCGTTGCGCGCGCTCGGACAACTTATGCGTAAAGACATTCAATGCAAAATGGCTGTTTTCAGACACCCCAAGCGCCGCCCCAATCATGACAAGCCACGTTAACGCGAGCTCCCCCACCTCTTCGACCCAAAAAAAATTGATTGGATCAATATCGATCCAGTCTGTGATCGGCAGCATGACGTAGCGCAGGAAAACGCCACACAACATGACACCGATCGCAAATAGAACCAAAAACCCCACGATAAATTTGGGGGTCATTGCGATGAATCGTGACATGTTATTTGCTCGCTACGATTTCATCCCACAGCGCGCCATACTGCTTCTGGTACTGAGGCCAGATTTTTTGCTGCGCCAGCGCTTTGAAAGGTCCGAGATCAGGAGCATTCACCTTCATGCCTAACGGCTCAAGGATTTTCTTGGCAGAGTCCAGATTATCCACATCTTCTGTGATTTTTCTGACGACACCCTGAGCTTCTCGTCCGGTATCCATAATCATTTTTTGCTGATCTGGACGCAGACCATTCCAAATACCGAGGTTCATACCCACCAGAGTTGCACCGTAATTATGGTAGGTCATTGAGAAGTATTTGGATACTTCGTAGGCTTTAAGTGGGACCATGTTCACAACAGGCAAGTCCGCACCGTCGATTACACCCTGCTGAGCGGCAGTGATCACCTCAGACCACGCTAAGGGTACTGCCACGCCTCCAAGACCATTGACACAGTCAGCGAAAACCTTGGAAGGCTGCACGCGGATTTTGATACCGCGCAAATCTTTAGGCTGTTCGATTGGACGCTTATTGAGCCAGAAATGTCTGAAACCATAGTCATAAAAGTAAATGACTTTGACACCATACTTTTCCTGAAAAATCTTATCAAGGCGATCGCCAACTTTGCCATTGAGGATCGAGTATGCCTGCTCGTAGCTGCTGATCAGATAAGAGACAATGAAAGCACCCATCTCCGGGAACAAGGTTGCGGCACCTCCGGCAGGAGAGCCCATCGCAATGTTTCCTGATTTAACGGCGTTCATAACCTCGATTTCTTTGGTCAGCAGGGTTGCACCCTGAAACTCAGCCGCGATTTCACCTTTTGAGCGCTCGGAGAGCGCTTTGGCAAACCAATCCATGGAGACCGAGCCAGACTCAGGCAAGGGATTCATATGTCCGACAATCATTTTTTGAGGCTTAGCCTGTGCAAAGACAGGCGCTTGACCAAAGGCAAGAATGCCGGCTAAGCCGCCGGCGCCACGCAAAATATCGCGTCGAGTAAGTATCAGCGAACTTTTTCCTGAGTCTGCGCTCATGAGATGTCTCCTCAATAATTATTTTTTATAAAACTTGTGGGCTAACTATATATCTTTATTTCTGCAAATGGCTATGTATTTATGAGTGAACAATGCATGAAAACCCTAGGTTGTAGCGCATATAGGGTTCGGTTTATTGCACAGTAAAACCCGCCTCTTTAACAATCTTAGCCAATACAGGCCTGGTTTCATCAAGATATTTTTCAAATCCTTCTGGAGTATCAGCAATCGTCGTATAGCCATTGATGAAAACATATTGTTTATCAAACTCAGGATCTTTCATGATATTTCTGACATCATCTGCAATCTTGTCGACAATTTGGCGTGGTGTTCCGGCCGGTGCTGCTAGCATCATTTTGAAAGTCAGATCCGCCCCCACATATCCCTGCTCCACCATGGTGGGGACATCCGGAAACATCCAGTTACGCTGCGCCCCATTGGTCGCGATGGGAATCATGGTTTTTGCTTCGATCTGAGGTTTCGCCAGATGCGGCGGCAACCAGGAACTATCAACGCGACCTCCGAGCATATCAACGACGATAGGATTCATCCCGTTATAAGGTATGTGATTCATCTTGTAACCTCCGGACAAGCTACCAAGGATACGCATACGAAACTCCGAGGGGCTACCGATGGCCTCAGAGCCAAAAGTCACCTGGCCAGGATTTTTCTGCGCCATTTCCAAAAACTCTTTTAACGAACGCGCCGGGATATCGGGACGCACGACCAGAAAACCGAACCCTTCCGCTAACCGCATGATGGGTTGAAAATCTTTTTGAGGGTCATAGGTCAAACTCTTGCGCAATAATCCGTTTGCTAAGAAAGCGGCATCACTGGCAATAAAAATTGTGTAACCATCCGGTTTGCTTTTTGCGACATACGATGCGCCAACGGCTTCGGAGGCACCAGGTTTGTTTTCTACGACAACAGAATTGCCCCATTTCTGCTCAAGGCGACTCGCGAGTGCACGGCCGAGCAAGTCTGTAATACCCCCCGGTATATAAGGCACAACGATTTTAACTGTCTGGCTTGGAAAAGACTCCGCAGACTCTGCCCTCTGCGCGATCGGCAGCATAAAGATTACAAGGGCAACCAACAGGCTCTTAACATAATTGATTTTCATTTTTGTCTCCTGATGTGCAAAGATGGTCTGATGCCATTTTGATTGCAATACGATTCAAACACCGAACTATCATTCTTGCAAGTATCTATGTAATACTCGAAAAAAAGCTTTCAAGCGCATGGAGACAATGTGAAAAGCAAATTATTTTCCCCTATCCAGATTCGTGGACTGACACTGAAGAACCGTGTCGTGCTCTCACCGATGCTGACCTATGAGGCAGATCACGGCTTTCCAACTGACTGGCACCTTGCTCATTATGGCAAATTTGCCGTGGGCGGCGTGGGTCTGGTTTTTGTCGAGTCAACCAAAGTGGATCCACGGGGGTGCACAACGCCTAAAGATCTCGGACTCTGGAAAGATGAATTCATTGCGCCGCTCGCGCGAATCACATCTTTTGTGAAATCCCGTGGCTCAGCGATTGGGATTCAACTGGGTCACTCAGGGCGAAAGGCTAGAAATTCATTACCATGGCAAGGAAGACTGCCCTTGGGCCCTGAACAAAAAGGGGTAGACCATGACGAGGAGTGGGAACTGATAGGACCCAGCGCCATCGCGGCCAGTGCCAAATCAAGCACGCCAAAAGAAATGACACTGAGCGATATCCGAGCGCAGATTGACATGTGGGGGGCTGCTACTTTACGCGCACACAAAGCAGGCTTTGACGTACTTGAAATCCATTGCGCACATGGATACTTACTGCATCAGTTTCTTAGTGCACGCGCGAATCAAAGAACAGATCAGTATGGTGGCTCGATGGAAAACCGTATGCGTTTCACACTTGAAACCGTCGAGCACGTGCGAGCCTTGTGGCCCGCGCAAAAGCCTCTGTTTGTGAGAATTTCTGCGATTGATGAGGCCGGCTGGTCCATAGAAGAAAGCGTAGTACTTTGCAAACGTCTCAAAGCACTCGGTGTCGATGTCATTGACTGCAGTGCAGGAGGCATGGCGGAATATTCCATCGCAAGCGGAGAAAACCGACCCGGTTACGGCTATCAAGTACCCCATGCAGAAACCGTCAAGCGCGATGCGGGGATTCTCACTATGGCCGTTGGACTGATTATCCACGCCGATCAGGCAGAAAGTATTTTGCAAAATAATCAGGCGGATCTTGTTGCAATCGGCCGAGAAATGCTGCACAACCCCAACTGGCTAATGGATGCTGCTGATAAATTAAACGAAGAAGGCATTTTTGATCTCGTTGCGGAAAACTATGGCTACTGGCTGGAAAAAAGAGCGAGTACGGGGTTCAAGAGAAAGACCTCAACCTGGCTTCACGGTATCGATCACTGATTACGCATGACAATCATCTGATTCTGGGAGTAGTTCGATGGGAAAACGCAGTTACGAAATTCGTGTTGCGCACCACGGGCACGATCTGGTGGGCGAGTGCCCCCTTTGGCATCCTGCAGAAAACAAACTCTACTGGATCGACACGCGAAGGCCTGCCATACAAAGGCTCGAGTGCCATGGAGAGGTAACTACCTGGACAATGCCGACTAACGTTGGCTCTATTGTTTTCAGAAAAAATGGCAATCTAATCGGTGCATTGAAAAATGGCTTTTGTGAAATTGACTTAAGCACAGGTCAAACAAAGCTGATCATTGACCCAGAACCTGAATTTCCTGAGAACAGACTGAACGATGGCAAGTGCGATAGTCAGGGGCGTTTCTGGTGCGGTTCACGCGACCCAACCGATCACAATCCTGGCGGATCACTATACAGACTCAATCCCGACTATTCGGTCAAAAAAATGGATTCAGGGTTTATAGTCTCCAACGCGATGGCATTTAGTCCTGATGGAAAAACCTTGGTATTTGGCGATAGTCGAGGAGAAACAGTCTGGAAATACGACCTTGATCTCTCAAGTGGTGAGATCAGCAACAAACGGGTATACATTTCAACCGAAGGTTTGCCCTGGCGCATTGACGGCGCAACGTTTGATGCACAGGGCTATTACTGGTGTGCGTTAGTGGGCGGAGGTGCGGTCGGTCGATTTGATCCCGAAGGACGACTCGATCAATTCATTCAAGTTCCTGTCACGCATCCGACCATGTGTAACTTTGGCGGCCCCAACCTGGACATACTGTATGTGACGTCGGGTACTGTGTTTCTGAATGAAACACAAAAGATGCAACAGCCGCTAGCAGGATCTTTATTTTCAATTCACGGGCTTGGCGTTAAAGGTATGTCGGAACCATTTTTTGGTTCATAAAAATTTACGTCGTCAACGGAATGGTCATAAGCATGCGCAAATATATTTTCGCCTTAATTGCTAGCCTGGCCATCAATCATGCCACCGTCTACTCGCAATCATCAGAGGATTACCCAAATCGTCCAATCACGCTTGTTGTTCCGTTCACGCCAGGTGGCGTGACAGACATCACAACCAGACTCATTGGTCAAAAACTTGGGGAAGTACTCAACCAGGCCGTTGTGATTGACAACAGGCCCGGATCTGGGGGAAATATCGCTGCAGCCTATGTTGCACGTTCTCCCGCAAATGGCTACACGCTCTTTCTGGCTACGATTGGCACGCACGCGATCAATCAAAATCTTTATCAGACGATGCCTTACGACAGCGAAAAGGATTTCGCTCCACTTTCACGACTAGCTGTATTTCCAAATTTTATTGTCGCGGTACTTGGGAGCACGGACGTGCAGGAAAAGCTGAGTGCATTAGGTGCTGAGGCTGCACCACAATCCCCTGCGGAATTTGCTGTTTATATGAAAGAAGAGTCCAATCGCTGGCGCCGCGTAATCAACGACGCAAAAATATCGATTAACTGATCAGAATTTATAACCAACTCCAATCAGTACATTTAGTCCGTTCAGGCTTTGCGTCCCAGAGGAATTACGACTATTTGAGGTGGTGCCGTAGTCGGCGTAATTCACTTCTCCGAACGCATACAACTGCTTGTATATAAATTGCTTGTAGCCCAGACCTAGAGAATAACCAGTAAAGTCATAAGTCTGCACCATTGTCTGTTTTTGAGTACCGGTGATGCCCACTTTTGCATAGACAAGTTTCGTATCATCAATCGCCCAGGCGGGACTCAAGAAAACGTTGTACGTGTTCTGAATTCTCCACTGTTTACACCTGAGGTACTTGGTGCTGAGTATTGTTGATAACCGGTCCCTACTTGACCATAAAATCCTTGCCAGCTAGTCGCTTGTGCCCAAACCGGAGCTATAGATATAGCACCGCAAATAACGAATAGCATGTTGAGCACTAAAAAACTTTACACTTTTCATGATCTAGGTTTTTTCGAAATTAATAGTCAATTTATTCTGCTTGTCGGGGGTCCGATAAGGCCAACAGGCAACCGATCATCACGGAATAAAACCCGATTGTACGCATCCCCCGGAACATCAACTCGGTTAATCCAAATATAGCGAACCCCAAACAAACTGCCAATCCCATCGCTGCAGCAGTGCGAGTATTTATTGACCTGCTGGCAGCAAGCCTTCTGACAAAAACAACTGCAGGTGAAAAATATATAAGCAGCAGCGCAAGTCCACCAATTAGACCCTGGGTAGCTAGTGACATGATCATATCGCTATGCGGCTCGGCAAAGTCTTCAGCAACGAAAGGTAGCAACATCCCTTTGTCAACACGCGTCTGTAGCTCAGGTTGAAAGTCAACGCGTCGACCAATGCCAAGCCAGGGATTTTGGTAAAACATATCCATGGAGGTACGCCATAACTGCAAACGAATGCAAACCGAAGTAAAGGCAAGAGGATTGGTCGTCATGCACTCTGAGACTTCGTTGTAGCCCTCCCAGGCCCGCTCATTCATTTTAGGAATCAACATTAATGAAGCAGCACACACACACACGAGCAAAGCTAATGCGGCAATTAATCTAGCGGGACGCTTTACAAAATTATTCAGAACAAGCCAGATCAGCAAGAAAAACGGCAAGGCAAGCCATCCCGTTCGTGTCTGCGTCAGAACGAACCCTGTTAGCACTACCACCACCACAAGCCATTTGAAAAGACGCTCAGCGCGTGGCCACGATGTGAGGCTCCACCGCGTCGCGTACATGATCAACACACCTAGCAACAGCATCAGGTTGCCATAAGTGACCGAGTTGTACTCCGGTGTGACAGGACGTCCTAAATCCCGTTCGTTCGGCCAAAAAACATAAGCGCAACTGATCAACCCTGCTACGACAAACCCCCAGGAGATACGTCGAACCACCTGCGGACGCATCGTCAGCACGGCCCCCAGGACAAGCACACACCCCAGAATCATGCGTAACGCACGCTCAACCTCAGCACCTGGCATCGCCTGAAAGCGCAGCAGGTTGAGTACGGCAGGAACAAGCGAAAACATAAACGCCGCAATCACCCAGCGATAGGGATGCAGCGCAGAAACGGTTTTTTTATAGCCACCTTCGCGTGTCAAACAAATAATCAAACATGTTCCAACCAGAACATACCATGCACTACTCGAGTGACCTATTTCAGTCAGCATTAATAATGGCATGACCCCGATCAACAAGGCGCCGAGGTAAGAGTTGATATCTTGAGTAGTTAGTTTCATTCTTTTGCAGTGGGTATTTCTCAAACACTTACAACGGGTGGCTTAGGCAGTTTGATACGGATGCGCCACCACAACAGCACTGCAGTAAAGCATGCAAACAACACATGGACCAGCCACACACCGATCGCGAAAGGTAATTTGCCGTGAATAATCCAGCCTTGCGAAATATTGATTAAATTCAAATAAAGCATCGCAACCAGTCCAGCGATCAGCAAATTACCGGAGCGCCCGATGCGGGGATTCACGGCGCCTAAAGGTATGGCTAATAACGCGAGATTCAACGAAGCCAATGGAATGGCTAATCGCCACATCAACTGTCCCCAGGAGCCATTTTCGTGATCCGATATTAAAAGCGTTGTCGGTCTTGCGCGTCTATTGCTGAGCGCTTTATTGCGTGCAGTCTCCATCGACTCTTCGCTATTTTTACTCTCGATGCGTACACCGAACGAATCAAACTCGGCCATTTTCATCTCACCCGTACCGGGGATCAGATCATAGCGGTAGCCCTTTTCGAGCACCAAAAATCGGTCCCCGCTGGGGATTGTTTCTGTATATGCCGAGCTTGCAGTAACCAGCACCAGCCACTGGCGATCCAGAATGCGCATGAACACCTGTCCCAGCGAGGTATCGTCGTTTTCGGAGCCTTCAGCAAAAAACACACGCGCGCCGCCTTCTGTTTCAAAAAACTGGCCTGGTGTGATTTTGGAGATATCAGAGCGCATTTCAAACCGTGCACGATAATCCTCGATCTGTCGGTTTGCCCAGGGTGTTGCATACAACGTAAGGGTGGCTACGATCAATAAAACCGGAATAGTCACGCGCAGCACGGGATTGATCCAGTTCAACAGCGATACGCCGCTGGAAAACCAGACCACCATCTCTGATTCACGAAAATTACGCGATATGGTCGTGAGCACACCGATAAAAATAGCAACAGCAAGAATGGTCGGCATTGCTGCAATAGTCGTAAACGCGGCCAATCCCACCACCACATCGGCGCCGATGCGACCAGCGGCGGCTTCGCCAATCAAGCGGACCAGAATAACGCTTAACCAGACCACAATCAGCGTGGATAAGACGACGCTGAAGTGATTAAGAATCTCAGAAACTACCGAACGCTTAAATAAATTCATTGCGCGCATGCGCCTTTTGTTTCTGGCTCAATGATGGCCCAGTTGACTTCATAGGTTGGCTTGGACTTGAATCGATTCCAGGCGAGCTCGAATGATCCCTTAATCGTCGCACGCGACAAGAACGCCTGCATATTCGGATTTAATTTAGTCTCACTCGCATCCATGACAATGAGTGCGCCGCAGCGCTGTATCAGCTCAGGCTTGACCGCTGCGGCCTCAGCGTAGTCGCCATAGGGAACGACGAATGGCTGATAGCGAGACGTCACAGAGCCCACACCTGCAATCCATGTTTCACCAATCATTACTTTCATAGGACCTTTAATTTCCGCATCCCACACCTGATCGAATTTCAAACCCAGCTGCTTAGCAGGAAAGTTCTCCCTGGGCGTTTTACTCATTAAGTCTGCAATCAAACCAAAATAAAGTGCGGTGCCACATGCGATTAAAATATTGAGTAACAACCCAACGCGCAAAACCTGACGCACCGTACGAGTCGTATCGATCTGCGGGATCCAGCGCAAAGCATAGACGCCGAGAAAAATAAAATAAGCGGTCGCCCAGTTAGCATGCAAACTGATGAAAGCAGTCCCCAGCACAGAGGTCAATAACATCGGACCAAACGTTGCAAAACTGACAAACCTCATTTCCTGATTTGTGTAAGGTGCGCGTGCAGAACCTGCTGCTGCGTGCGGGTCCGGTTTAAGTGTGAATTTGAGGATCAGCAGGGCGACAATCACGGGAGCGATTTTCCCCAGCTGACTGAAAATGAATTTACCCAACTGCGCCATATGGTTGACCTCACCACTGACTTGATATTGCATATAGCGAATCGTCGG
This sequence comes from uncultured beta proteobacterium, assembly GCA_903865015.1. GTDB lineage: Bacteria > Pseudomonadota > Gammaproteobacteria > Burkholderiales > Burkholderiaceae_B > Zwartia. The sequence continues at coordinate 11,574 of CAIPID010000333.1, forward strand.
CGCATTTTCGCGCACAAGCCATTCTATGTGAGGGATCAATGCGATCACCGCCGCAGCAATGGCAATCAGCACGCCACGCATCGCGCGCCAGTTATGCATTCTGGAATCCTGCAATACCCAGATACCCATCACGGCAAACCAGATTCCCGCACTATATTTGGTCAGCAAGCAAACTGCACCCGCGACCCCAACCAGGACCCAACGCCACCAGTCCAGATGACGCACTGCCAACAGCAGCGCCCAGAGCAGCAAAGCGGTTGGCAGCAGCTGCAGCAGATTAGAACTCACCTGAATACCGTTGATGCTGTGATAGACCACCAGAGAGGTCAGAACAACAGCCATCATCGCGCGCGCAGGACTCATCATCAGCAGGCAAATGCGCCACACAACCAGGAGCATTAACGCGACGTTGACCTGTCCTGCCACATAAGTCACCCAGATTGAGCGGCCCAGCAAATGCACCCAGGCAGACACCCACCAGGTCGAAATCGGACCAAATTTTGGATATCCCCAGTCAAAGGACTGGATCCAGAAAAGTTCTTCGATGCTGTCTTTATGCGGGGCTGTCTGGCTCACAATGGCCAGCAGTGTCCAGAGCAAAAAATTAAAGCCAATAAAGCACAGCGTCACTTTAGTTAGTTGACGCGTGTTATTTGGATCAATACTCAATCCCAAGGGGGCTGAATTGCTCATCGTTTTCCCTAGACCGGTTGAATGCCAAGACGCAAAGCAGTTTAACTCGCAATCAGGCGAGTAGCGCTGCCTGATTTATACAGAAGCGTTCGGCGCTACAAAAAACAAGCTTGAATAAAAGGACCGAAGGACAAAAGGACTGAAATCAAAAGAAGAAAAATCTACAAAAAAAAACCTCGCTGATTAAGCGAGGTTATTTTTTACTCCAACACCCTTAAAGAATGTTGCTTGGTGGGCTGGGCGAGACTCGAACTCGCGACCAACGGATTAAAAGTCCGCT
>CAIPID010000334.1 GCA_903865015.1 uncultured beta proteobacterium
ATCGTATCCTTGCCTGAGGGCGTGGAAATGGTGATGCCTGGCGATAACATCTCGATGGAAGTTGCTTTGATCGTGCCTATCGCCATGGAAGAGAAGCTCCGCTTCGCTATCCGTGAAGGTGGCCGTACGGTTGGTGCAGGAGTGGTCGCTTCTATTATCGAATAATAGACGCCCACATAGACGTGATTTAGGGGAGCCTCTGGGCTCCCCTTTTTATTTGGCTTTTTGCCCAATTATGTTAGCTTTTTCATCGTTCGAGCCATTGATTGTCTGGGAGGTGAATCTGATGCGCATTCGTTTTTATAATTCATTGTTTGCTTTATGTTTTTCGGCACTCGCGTTGAGCGCAGGTCCGACTCTGGCAGCTGATATTCAGGTGTCGCAGGTGAGTGTTGGTGGCACGACTGCCGCCTTGTTGAAGCCCTCTAAACCACGCGCCAGCATCATTCTGCTCACAGGCGGGGATGGCTATGTGAGCATTGATTCTAAAGGGGATATTCCGGGTCGCGGCAGTGGAAACCAGTTGGTTCGCACCCGTGAGGCCTATGCCAAGCGGGGTTTTGCGGTTTTGGTGCCCGACAGCGGTTACGATCTGGCGGCGCTGGTGACCTATATGGGGCAGATCAAGCGGCCGGTGACGGTGGCTGGGACTAGCCGTGGCACCCAGCGGGCGGCGCGAGGCATCAGCCGTGGGGCTCGGCCTGATCGTTTGGTCTTAACGTCAGGATTTTTGAGCGATGACTCCGGTGATCGTGACAACGTTATCAATATTTTAGGCAGCCCCGACGCTTTGCCACCGACCTTGATAGTCCATCATCGGCAGGATGGCTGCAGTAAGACGGCGCCCGGCGGCGTAGCGCCCTTTGTGACTTGGTCTAAGGGTAAGGCGAGGGTGACGTGGCTCAGTGGAGGCTCGCCGGACGGGGATCCCTGTGACGCCGACAGTTACCATGGATTCAATGGGATAGACGGTCAGGTGGTCTCCGCCGTGTCTTCTTTTGCCGGAAGATAACCTTTTTAGGGCTCAAAACTCGGCGGCCTCTTGCTTTGAGGCCGCTGTTACGGCATGAGGGGGCGTTCGCAGGTCGATTGAGTTTTTGTCGATAGGCCGCTCGGACTTGCAGGAGTGTAGCTCAACTGGCTAGAGCACCGGTCTCCAAAACCGGGGGTTGGGGGTTCGACTCCCTCCACTCCTGCCAAATCTTTCCCAGAACTTGCCAAATTTTCCCAAGAACCTGCCAAAAGTTCAAAAATCCAAGCCCATTTCTCAGCTCCGCACCCAATTCCACCCCAGCGCGCAATTTTAACGCCGCAACTCCGCTCGCACGTCTACGCGCCATGAGCTGAATGGGTGCAAAGCGGCTCCCCACACATTTTTGCATGCACGTGCACATATGCTTCCCGCACATTCGCACGCACGCATGTCGCACAAGTTTGCATGTGCGGTTTTTGCATCCCATTCCGAGCGAGATTTTTTCAAACGCCCACCGCGAGCTTCCTCTGGGTTACTTGAGAAGTACACACGCATGAAATTCTTTTAATAATTTGAACAACCTTGGGTTGTTTCTTTATCTCACCATTTCAGAAATGCGTCGCAACTGTCGATAACTATTGCGCTTTCATTAGGCGATTCAGCAGTTGTCAACCAATTCAATTTAATCAGGAGGAGAGAGATTTTTTATATTTTTTATAGTTGAATTTATGACCATTGATTTTGATC
>CAIPID010000335.1 GCA_903865015.1 uncultured beta proteobacterium
CCAGCTGCCGCATAATGACTCGCCGCATAAAACGCCAGCGGCACAATCAACGCCGCGCCAACCAGCATGACCCACACCAGAGGTTCTTTTTGAAACGCTCTCAACTGCGCTGCGAGCGAGCCTGTCAGATGCGTCATCAGACCGATTACCAACAAACCCGCAAACGGCCAGAATGGCAGTACGCGCTGACCGTATTTAGTAGGCTCGAGAATATGGTGGGCGATACACAACAGTACCGCACTAAATAAATAGAACAGCGTTGAATAAAAAATATCCCTTTTAAACAAACGATCCAGTCGCACCCAGTCACGCTCGACCACGAGCTTGGTCATGATCGGGACATGACGGCTGGTCCACGCGTTGGATATCACTGCCAGCATATTTGCGATAGAAAACGACACACCCATCTGACCCGCAACCACCGCACCACTGAGATAAAACAAGATCGGCGTATAAATCTGCGTAAGCATATAACTCGCCATCCAGCTCAACCCAAAACGCCATTGCAACGGCCAGACTTCGGTCGACCATGCCAAGGAATTTTGTGTTGAATGACGCATCATCTCTTTGCCGCTATCGTAAGCCTGCACCAGCAAGTCCGGATATCTAAGCTTTAACCAAATACTCGTTGCGACGACCCCGACACTGGGGATCATCACCACCGCCCACAAACCCGCTCCTTGCCAGAGCATCCACCAACACGCGAGCGAGCCAACAATCCCCTGAGACAAACGCAATAAAGCGACCTCTGTGACTTTGCCACCACCTTCGATCAGCGCTAAAAAAGGCATCAACGCAATCGCAGCACTGGTGGCCGTTACCAGAGAAATCCAGGGCCACAGCCATTCAGTCTGAGGGATGGGCTCGGTACGCGTACCGGACCAGAAAAACAGAATCCCTGCCGGAATGATCAACACCAGATACGCCAACCCAAGCCAGCCATAGAGTCTGGCCGACTGCCGCATCAAGGATTTGAATTGATCGGTGTTAACTGTTTGCGAACCCGAGCCTTGCAGCCCGCCGAGCTTTGGCGCAACACTCATCAGCACCTGGGCGAGTCCGAGATCAAAAAGCGTATAGACCGTCGCCAGGCTCACAAAAGCGTAGTACCACCCCTGCAATTGAGGCGTCAAACAAAGTGCGACGAGCACCGTCACGGCCAGCCCCGAGAGGGCTATCCATGAACGTTGTACAAGAATCGCAACCAGACTTGTCATTAGTCTAAGTCGACCCGATTAAACTTGGTCTGTAAGGCATTGGGCACACGCGCTTTCCGGTGAAAAAGTAGATAAAGATTTTTTCTTATTATTTGAAAATAGCCTAGCCTTGCTAGACTTAGAAATATACAAGCAAACCCTTAGTAACTTCCGTAACAAACCTGATTTTGATAATATATTTGATTGCCAAAATGGCAAATAAACCATTGATTTACAAACGTTTTTGTATGCGCATTGCTCTATTCAGTGAATAAAAGACCTCACCTTCTCCTAGCACTTTCATCTCATGGCTTTGGTCATTTATCCCAGGCCGCGCCGGTCGTGAATCAGCTCCGCGCACTCATGCCAGAGCTACGCATTACTGTGCGCGGCCTATTTCCAGCTGAGCAAATCAAACTCAGGATTTTTGAACCAGATGCGATTGAGCCAATGGCGGACGACTTTGGCATGGTCATGCACCATGCGCTGAGTGTAGATACCGAGGCGAGTCTTGCCGCCTATCTCAAGGCGCATCAAAACTGGCAAGAAAAAGTAGCATCCCTCGCCGCGCACTTACAAGACATCGAAGTCGACCTCGTACTCTCCGATATCCC
>CAIPID010000336.1 GCA_903865015.1 uncultured beta proteobacterium
CGGTTGCTCTGTGAGTGCGTACACCGATTGAGAAGTGATTGAGTGATAACCGAGCTTTAGGCTTATACATCTCGTGGCGGCTTTAGGCTGAAAGCAGCCCTTTAACGCAAAGGTAACCGGCGCTGCGGCTATGGTGTTTCGTCAAGTTGACCGCCAGATTGGGCCTCGTTCTGGGTCGCACACCAGGCATTCAATGCCACCTTTCCGATACTTGCCAATACCAGCGCGATCAGTGGAGAAATTACAGCAGAAGCAACACTAAGGTGCGGTGCAATTGCAACTGCCATTGCGCTTACGACATAGGTTCGTGCGACGCCTTTTTCGCCAAATAATCCATCTCTTTCCTTTTTGTACTTTTTATCACCGCAAAGGAAAGCGCGGATTTCAATTTTCAGATTTTCGAGAAATGCTCCCTTATTGCCCACCGGCGAAACAGCGGCAAAGCGATACGTGTTTTCAGCAGAAGCGCTAATCCACGCTTGGGCCACATCATCAAACGAAGAGCCGTTTTCGAGAAGTTTTTCAATGGTGTCTCGCTGATAGTCGGGGAGTCCCTGAACCCATTTGATTGGGTCATCATCAAGCAGTGTGTCAATGGTTGCTGTCATGGTTAGTACATCTTTGAAAGGTATTCAGAGGAAACAGCATGCGTTGTCTGGTGAAGAGTATGTGGATCAACTCCAGCCAGCGATATTCCGCCACCCCCTCCAGGCGCATAAGATCCAACTAGTACCCCAATTAAAAGGCCATCTGACCTACGAAATACTGGGCTACCCGATTGTCCTGGGCGAGCTTGGGTGTTAAGGACTAGATGCTTTGCTTTTATGCCTCCTGCAGCAATAAGAACCCTGGCGCCAATTTCCATATCTTGCTGAGTGAGAACCATGCGCCCATGGTCTGCATGCGGAAAACCGAAACTTGAAATAGCCGTTCCAACAGGTGTTTGGTCGGTGCCACCAATGATGATGTTCGACTTTCCATCAGTGTCTGCTTTTAGAACTGCCAAATCATGAAAAGGATCAAGAGCGTGCAATTTAACGGGCAGCGTCTGAATTGAGTTTTCACTTGTGTCCTGATAGTCATTCAACGAAGACAATTTCTTGAAAGCTAGCACTAACCCGGTATCGTCTGTACCTACGACGTGTGAGGCCGTAGCAATAAATCCGGGCTTATTTAAAGCAAATGCGGTACCTAATAGCTGAACGCCGCCAGGACCCATTCGTCCCACTGCAAAGACGACATTTTGTACGTTACTAAAGTCCATAACGGGGCCTCTCAAGAGATCAATTTAACAAGGTTCTAGACGCACAACGTAATTAAGCTAGGTGCGTAATCTAGCGAAATTCACCAAGCGTCTGGTTTTTGCTCCCGACATTTGCAGGATTAACTATAGCCTGCTGCACAACGCAATATGACCGCATTCGCTGCATACCAATCATCAACGATAGCTGACTCACCAACCTAATTGGATCAGTAACACCCCCTCACAATACAAACCGTTACCCAGCACGCCCTCCCCCACACATAAACTCCCCGCTAACAAAACAGGATCACCCCCGTGGACACAATCACAACA
>CAIPID010000337.1 GCA_903865015.1 uncultured beta proteobacterium
CAGACCCCCGAGCTCATTTCAATTCATCCTTCTGTCAATGCAAAAAATTTACAAGAACTGATCGCTTTATCAAAAACGCGGCCCGTTACGATTTCATCCTCGGGTAATGGCGGGTTGCCGCACCTCGCTATTGAACTACTGCGTAACGCAGCCGGAGACGGGCAGATTGTGCATGTGCCTTATAAGGGCGCTGGTCCTGCCATTGCAGATTTGTTGGGTGCGCACGTAGATGGCATTCTGGTAGATTTGCCGCCTCAGTATCCTCTGGTACAAGATGGGCGTTTACGTGCCATTGCCGTGACCAATACGAAGCGTGCGGTGTTGTTGCCTGATACACAGACATCTGTAGAGCAGGGAATACCTTCTTTGTTAGCCTTTAACTGGTTTTCAGTGATGGCGCCTGCTAAAACACCAAAGCCTGTTATCGATAAGCTTTACGCCGCACTGGTTAAAACGGCCGAAGATCCAGATGTCGTGGAGTCATTGCGTAAGGTTGGCGTCGAGCCATTCTTGCAATCCTCACCAGAAGCATTTGCCAAATTCCTGCTCGAGGAAACTGAGCGTTGGGGTAAAGTGGCAAAAGCGTCTGGTGCGAAGTCTGACTGAATTACTTTGAACCGTGTTGCCCATGATCTGCTGGTAACGGAGCCAGCTGAGTGGGCACACCTTTGGGCAGCGGGGATCGATCGACATTCAGGATCATCGATACAAATACATAGTATCCATTGACCGCGATTAAATCGACTGCACCTTGTTCGCCGAATTTATCGACGACTGCTTTGAAAGTCGCATCGCTGACACCATGGTCAGTGTGCAACTCATGGGAAAAATTGTAGATGGCTGCTTCATCGCTGCTCATACCCGTAGGTTTTTTACCTTCTGCGATTTGAGCCGCAATGGCTGGGTCTAATCCCGCCTTGACAGCCAAGCGATGGTGCGCAAACCATTCGTATTGAGCGGTCCAATGACGAGCTGTCACCAAAATAGCGAGTTCGTTAAGTTTGGTGGGGAGTGAGCTTTTAAAACGGATGTGCTCACCAACTTGGCGAAGCTTGTCTGCGAGCAGGGGGCTGCGCAAGTAAACATTAAACGGTGCGCCTAAACTGGTCGCTCCCTGAACAACGCCGGCGCTACCTGTGCCTGAGACAGGTCCTGCCATCATGTCATTGAAATATTTTTTTTGCTCAGGCGTCATCTCAGAAAGTGGTGTGATTTTGAAACGCTGTGGAATGTCTTGTGCATGGGCTGTGATAGCGCCGGCACTCAGTGTCGCAATAGCGAGTGCAATTTTCCAGCTTTTCATATTGATGTCTCCAGTTAGGGAAATATTGTTTTTAATGTCACTTGATCATATCTTGAAAATCACTACTAATTTCATGTTTATCAAGCGCAAAGTAAAAGTAAAAACCTTTTTGATAGCGAGGTTAATGGATTAATGTTCACTTTCTGTAAAAACTGACTAAATTTCCTTGACGACCTTGCGGCGATTCAATAAAAACTAAGCAAAGTTAAATCTATTTTTGATTCGCACAATGTTGTTTACTCGAGGCAATAAAAGTGATTGATAAAAGATTAGGTAATAAAGTCTTAATTTCTGGTGCATTGATTTCTGTTCTGTGTTGCTTTGCTGCCAGCTCGAACCTCATGGCTCAAGCTGTAGGCATGAAGTCAACTGCAAACTCAGAAACCCTCTGTGGGCCAAAGTCCTGCAAAAGTATGGGATATTCTTTTGTGACAAGCACCCCGATTGCGGACGCAAAATGGGTCAAGATTGAAAGTACGCCAGAGCGTGGGGATCTTTTTTATGATTCCAATTTAGATACTGCAAAAGACGTAGAAATTAAGATTGCAAAGTCAGCATTTGATTTATCTCAGACCACACCTAAAAAAACTACGATCGGGATGACGCGTTTCTTAGTTAACTTACCACCATCGGCGATGGCACCTCCACATCTCGTATTAATTGATGAATGGGAGATGACCAAAGAAGGACCTAAAAAACGGGATAAGCCTCTTATTGCAAAGTCTATTCTTTTTAACTATGAATTTGACTGTTCTTCAGATGTTTATAGAATCACTGACTCTAGTGCCTTTACTGAGGCGAATGGTCAAGGTTTTCATGTTGCAGCGGCAGCGTCTGCTCCAATCTTTGATAGTTTCGAGCCCATAAATGATGCTGAAGGAAAACCAAGGGGTAATAGAGAGTTTAGTAAAAGTATTTCGGATGAAAAAAACAATCAGAATAGTCTGACCTACCTTGTTTTTAATCCAGCCTCTACGCTTGCCTTATTTTGTAAGACTAATTCAACACTGGCTGTGCTACCCACAATGCCAGCCACAGCAGGCACCCCCCCAGCCATAGATCCTACAACGACTGCGCCTAAAACGAACGTCACCATAGTCACAACGCCTGAATTTGCTTATTTTCAAGAGCGACCCAGTCAGATCTGGGCCGAGCATGATGATAAAGATAATACGGTTTACTTCAAAGAAACAAATAGAACCGAAAACACAATTACTTTGTCAGGTAATGGTGTTAAGGCCATCATTAATCTCGATTCAATGCGTGTGATCATCGAGCGCGGAAATTCAAAAAAGAGTCTCAATATCGATGAGGCAAGTAGTGACATACACGGATGGTCAGTGACTGAAGTTCGCATTAAAGACGCCACTTTTTTATTTGCCTCACAGGAGGGCCCTATTAAAAACTGGCTTGAACGTAAACCAGATGGCACTGAGCGTCGTCTGGTTGAAGATAGTTTTGATGAGTGGTCTGTTTATTTAAAAAGTGCTGATGGTAAATCAACAGTACAAATTGATTTATTCAAAAAACTCGTCATCATGAGTAATAATGGAAATCGAGGCAAAACTAACTTCCCAATTTTAGAGTCGTCAGTCTTAAAGTAATTACTTTTAAATATACGCGTAAATTTTGGAGCTAACTTATGAGCTTTGGATCAGCAATTTCTAATGTCTTGTCTAACTATGCCACTTTTTCAGGACGCGCCAGTAAATCAGAGTTCTGGTGGTGGTTCTTATTCTTTACATTATTGATGATGGCAATTGGGATAGTATCTGCAGCAATGTCCTCCGCTGCGGGGGGAGCACTGAGCGGGTTAGTCTGGCTAGGTTTGTTTTTACCTAATTTAGCTGTTCAAGTTCGACGGCTTCATGATACGGGGCGCAGTGGTTGGTGGATGTTGCTCATTTTGCTTCCATTGATTGGTTTTATTGTGTTGCTAATATTTTTCTTGCTTGCCAGTAATCCTGGCGCAAACAGATACGGCGAACAACCACAATAATTCGCGACTACCCCCGGATACTTAATACATGTACCTGAAAAGCAAACAATCATTGCTCTTTATGTTAAGCATGATGATGCTTTTTGGGTCTGTAACGTTAAGAGCAGAAACAACATGTAAAGGCCCTGGCCTGAGTATGTCTGTTGTTGGAAATTATGTATTTTTGCAAGGAAATCTCTGCGAAGGCGATGGCAATAAATTCATTAAATTTATGTCTTCAACCGCTAAAGGTATCTCTATCGTCAGACTTGATTTACGTGGTGGCGCAGGGCTCGAGGCCGTAAAAATTGGAAAATATCTTCGTAGCCATGCGATGACAACTTGGACAGATGCAAGGCAAGATAAATGTGCAAGTGCTTGTAATCGTGTTTTTGCTGGAGGCTTGCAAAGGATTTACTCGCATGCGAATTACATTACAACAGGTAAAAATAACAATCAACATTTTGGCCTTGGTTACCATCATCCAAATGTGCAAGGCGATTTTCGTGCGGCAAGTAGTTTTTATCATCAGCAAATTGTGCCCTACTTAAAAGAAACGCTTCCTCCTAAAGCTTTCAATTGGGTGGTAATGACGGATGAAAATAATCTAACCTACGATATGATTTGGCTAAATGGTCAACAAGCGCTTGAGCTTGGTATCGCGACAAGTAATAAAGCGCCTGATTAACTCTCCATGCGTCGATCTTTTTTGGTTTCATCACACGCTGTGATCTATTGAGGATGTAAAGATTTTCATGCGAATTATTTCTATTTCCGTTGGAAAAATTGAAAAAATCTCCATTGCCGGCGATGGTCCATCCCGAACCATAAAGAGTGCGATTAACAAATTTCCCGTCAGCGAGCTTTCTGATCCAGCTCCGATATTTGCAGGCGCGCTGGGCCTGGCGCAGGATGAGCAGGCTGATTTGACGGTGCATGGCGGCGCAGACAAAGCCGTCTATGTTTACCCGGCCGAGCATTATCCGTTTTGGGAGAGCTTGCTGGTTGAGCATGCGATTGAATTAGGTCCACTCGCACACGGATTTTTTGGCGAGAACCTGACCGTCGAAGGTTTAAGTGAACAAGAAGTATTTGTTGGTGACATATGGAATATCGGTGAAGTCGAACTGATGGTCGAGGCACTTCGCGAGCCTTGTTTCAAGTTCAACTCTAAAATTGGGTTTGACGCTGCTGGCCCGACGATGGTGCGCAGCGCGCGCAGTGGCTGGTATCTAAGCGTCTTGCAACCAGGTGTGCTGAAAGCGGGAGACGAGATTGCTGTAACTCCCGGAGATCGGGAGACCAGTATTGCAGATCAGAATGCGCTGCTGAAGATAAAACGCAAGTTATGAGGTCACTACAAACCAGGTGGCCATGCTGAGCGCTGCAACTGCAAGAATAATATTGATGACGGGTCCAGGCCAAAGCACATGACCACGCGGAATTTCTTTTTCAGAGAGTTCCTTGAGGAAACGTTTGAATTGCCAAGCTGATAGCAATGCAACCATTGCAGCAATAACAAGGAAAAGTACCCCGAAAATTAATGAGGGGGCTCCTAGCAGGGCAGGGTTGATTGGAACTTGGGGATTGAGAGATCGCATGAATAGTCCAAATCGCTCAACAACGAAACCAAGTCCAATCAGGGAAATGGATGTCCTTTGCCAGGCAAGCAATGTTCGTTCAGAGGCAAATAATACGCGTGGGTCATCAAGATAGGACATAGATTTCTTTTAGAAGTATTAATCAATTTAAACGAATATTCGCTTGCTGAATGATTTCACCATACATCTGGCTGTCGCGTCTGATCAGGTCTTCGAATTTTTCCGCGTTTTGAAAGTCAGCAATGAGTCCGCCTTTTGCAAATTTGGCTTGTACATCTGGATCCTCTAAAACGATAGAAATCTCTTTAGCCATGCGCTGCGTGATTGGTGTCGGTGTTCCGTGTGGCGCAAGCAGGCCAGACCAGGAAACGATTGAAAAACCAGGGAAACCAGATTCCGCGACAGTGGGAATATTTGGTTCTGTGGGCCAGCGCTGATTAAAACTCAGCGCAAGCGCTTTGAGTTTGCCTTCTTTGACATGCGGCATAAAGACAACCATGGAACTAAAGACCATGGAGACTTCTCCACTGAGCAAGTCTGTCAGTATTGAAGCACTGCCTTTGTAAGGGACGTGCTCCATCTGTATGCCGCTTCGTAAAGCCAGGCTGGCGCCCATCATATGCGCGCTTGAGCCGGTCCCGCTTGAGGCGTAATTGAGTTTGCCCGGATTCTTAAGTCCGAACTCAAGCAGTTCTTCAATTGTATTGACAGGAACTGTATTGCTCACATAGAGGAAGTTTGGCAGATCCGCCATTTTTGCTACAGGGGTCAACGCGTCGACACTGTAGGGCAGTTTATATAAGTGGGGATTAATTGAATAAGCGGCCAGCACACTTAAAAAGGTATAGCCATCTGGCTCAGCCCTGGCTACAAAATTAGTCCCTACAGAGCTATTCGCTCCAGGCTTATTTTCCACCACGATGTTTTGTTTGAGTCGGCTTGCGAGTTTTTCCATCACGATGCGCGTGATGGTGTCGGTGGCCGCGCCCGGAGGATAGGGCACCACAACCTTGATGGTTTTCGTTGGCCAATCTGTTGATGGTTGTGCGACTGTAAGCGTGCTGAACGACGCTGTTGCAAAGAGCACGCAGTTTCCGAGCGTGCTTTTTTTAAGGCGCGGAAACATGCGTTTGTTTGCTCTGTATATTTATAAAAAAATCAATCGAGTGTTATACCTGAGGCATTAATTACTTTTGCCCATTTTTCGGTCTCACCAGCGATGATTTTTCCAAACTGAGCGGGTGTGCCAGGGATCGTCACACCACCCAGATCAGCCAGGCGGGCTTGCATCGCGGGCTCAGCGAGAATTTGATTAACCGTTGCATTCATTTTATTGATGACTTCTGGCGGTGTATTGCGTGGCATACCTATTCCAAACGATGCTGTGGCTTCGTAGCCAGTTACAGTTGCAGCAACGGTCGGCAGCTCAGGCATGGAAGGCTCGGCGGCGGCGGAGGTCACAGCCAAGGCGCGAATGCGGCCATTCTTGATGTGCGGAACCGATGAAGGCAGGTTATCGAAAAATACTTGAACCTGGCCTGCGGTCAAGTCAATCAGGGCAGGGCCGGCACCTTTATATGGTACGTGAACCATATTGCAGCCCGTCATGAATTTAAATAACTCACCAGACAGGTGTGTCGATGTACCGTTACCTGAGGAGGCCATATTGACCTTACCTGGGTTTTCTTTGCAATATTTGCTGAATTCGGCAACGGACTTTACAGGCAGAGAATTACTAACCACCATGACGTTTGGGGTGCGCACGATCCCTGCAACCGGAGCGATATCGCGGACGAAATTAAAATTAATGTTTTTGTACAAGGTGGCATTAATAAAATTTGCTGGATTGACTAACAGCATGGTGTAGCCATCGGGTGCCGCATTGATGACTGCTTCAGTACCAATATTGTTCCCTGCTCCGGGTTTGTTTTCCACAATGACTTGCTGACCGATTTTCTCAGTTATCGCCTGAGCCATCAGGCGCGCTAATACGTCAGTGGTGCCTCCTGGTGGGTATGCCACGATCCATTTAATTGGCCTGACGGGATAGTCGGCCGCATTGGCTATGCTTGCGGACAGACAAACCAAAAAAAACGCAGCGATGCGATGCAACTGTCTCATGTATTTTTATCCTCGGTATATAAATTTTGCGAGTGGTATTTTGCTAACTATATCTCGTTTAATTAAAGAACGGCTATTTTTTGCGGACTGTCACGTCGATCCTAAAAAAGGATAGGAAAATATGCATTCAAACCTTCCTTTGCATGGTATAAAAATCAAACAACAATACAAATTAAGAGACAACATATGTCACACGATGGCTTGCGGTTTGGTATTTTTTTAGCGCCTTTTCATCAACTAGGTGATAACCCGACACTCGCTTTGGCAAGGGATCTGGAGTTGATCAAATGGCTCGATGATCTCGGATACGACGAAGCATGGATCGGTGAGCATCACTCGGCAGGCTGGGAGATCATTGCTTCGCCGGAGATTTTTATCGGCGTAGCTGCGGATCGTACCAAACGAATCATGTTGGGATCAGGTGTGACGAGCCTGCCATATCATCATCCTTTCCTTGTGGCGCAACGTTTTGTTCAGCTCGACCATATGACGCGAGGTCGCGTGATGCTAGGTTGCGGACCGGGTGCGCTGGTCTCGGACGCCTACATGATGGGGATCGAAGCGGAAAAGCAGCGCACCATGATGGATGAGTCCCTTGGTGCGATTATGCTGTTGCTCGAAGGCAAGGAACCCGTCACCATGAAAACTGACTGGTTCGAGCTTAAAGAGGCGCGGCTGCACCTCAGGCCTTATACAAAAGGTGGATTTCCCATCGCCGTGGCGAGTGCGACAACACCTTCTGGTGTTCTGACCGCGGGTAAATATGGGGTAGGGATGTTGTCGCTTGGTGCGGGTCTGCCAGGCGGTCCTCAAAAACTCGCCGAGCAGTGGAAGCTTGGCGAAGAGCAGGCTGCGAAATTTGGTAAAACGATGAAACGAGAAGACTGGCGTCTGGTCATCAATATGCATGTTGCTGAGGATGATGAGCAAGCTATGCGGGAGGTTCGTGCCGGAGAGCGTGTAGAGACCTTGAGTTACTTTAGTGAAACCCTGGGACGCCCGCCCATGCGCAGTGAAAATCCACTGGCAGAGGGGTTGCAGGCAGGCACCACAATTGTGGGGTCGCCAGAAACAGTTGCCGCAGGCATCAGAAGATTGCTGGAATTTACGGGTGGCGGTGCAGGGGCTGTCTTGTTCCGCTCGCATGAATGGGCCACGCGCGAGCAAACGCTGCGCAGTTATGAGTTATTTGCGCGCTGGGTCATGCCACAGTTCCAAGGCAGCATGGATAGTCTGTATGCCTCGCGCGAGTGGGTGAGCGAGAATCGTAGTGGTATTTTTGGTCCGCATATGGGTGCAATGCGCAAAGCGTTTACCGATGCGGGTCAAGAGGTGCCCAACCACATGCGCATGACGCTGCACACAGGTAAAACACCATTGAATGAGAAATAATAAGTAATCAGGCGCCTGTGTAAGCGTTAGTTTTCACAGGCGATTTTAAATATTTCTTCTTGTACCGAGTCTTGCTCTACCGCGAGCCATTCTTTAGTCCCCGCGCTCGAGATAAGAGATTTCTGTGCGGCCATGCGATCGGGATGAATGCTGATTTTCATATCTCTGATCGCGCGCTGCTTGCACTCAACCTCGAGTTTGAGTACTGCGGACATCCAGGCTGTCTTGTCATTGGTCAGTAACGACTCGTTGAGATTGACGAGTTGAGAGATCCTGACGATGTCCTCTTTACGAATTTTGGAATTCAAGTCCAGATAGAACGCCTGGTCCGCATGAGGCGTTTCAGCTCTGCGTTCCGGCTCTTCTATTTCGATCCAGAGACGTTCTGGCTGGTGATTGAAAACGGTCATGGGGATGGATCTGCACGCCTGCGCAAACTCTTTCGTGACTCCCCATTCCCGGATGTCGTGCCAATAGGCCGATAGTGGATTATTCGTATCATCTTCGGAGTTAACCGTGATGTCGCCTTTTCCCATCGCGTCAGAATATGCTTTCGCGCTCGTGATGCGTGCTGCCCGGTTAAAACACTCAAATTCAATATCCGAAACGAAAGATCTCGATGATTTTTCACTCGGGTCCGACACATCTCCCAGTACCTCGGACTGCTTCATGTCCGTTAACATTTGTGTATGTGCAATGTGACCTTGATAGATCACAGGTTGGGTGGATAGATAGTTGGTCGTATCATCTGTCGTCGATGTTTTGACCCATTGCGCCTGCACGGACGGTGATAGTACCGAGATGAGTAAGGCGGTAACGAAGGACAATGAAATACGCATAGATTAGTTCCAGAAATCTTTCAGCATTGCGGCGTCTGCCGCACCGCGCTCAAAACCATACTTCAGCATTGGAGCAATCCATTGTGGATCCATAATGCTGTTAAGAGATGTCTGGCCGGGTAATAACCCACAGACAATCAACTTGGTTTTAGTTCCGGCAGCCTCAAGGTCTTTGATTTCTTGCTGCAAAGTATTGGGCATGCCGGAGGTGCGTAAACCTAGTTTTACGGCATCAGGGCCGCCATCAGAAAGTGAGAATATCAGCGCTCTCTTCACCCCGGTTACCACATCACTATGCGTGCTCGTTTCACATATGCCGCCATCCATGCAGAGTCGATCGTGCAGCCAGGTGGGACCTAAAGCACCAGGCAACGACGAGCTTGCCGCGCATGCCACGTTGACTGGTATGCCTGAGCTTTCTGAGACCACTAGACGCTCACCGGTGTAACAATCAACTGCGGTTGTGTAGAGTTTGGATGATGGCCACTGGGTGCGTAACAGAATCTCTTTCAGCACATTGAAATGCCTGTCAGGGCCATCCGGATTATGTGCGGCCATCGCGGCATGACCGATAGCCTGAATCGTTGACGGGTTTGTGTTTATTGCAGATATCGCCATATGACGTGCTCTGGCCTGGCTCGGATTCGACTTCAACGCAGGGACGAGTTTGGTAAATACTTTTGGAAATTCAGCAAAAAAATCCAGTTCGCTTTTAAAACGATTTAAGCTGCCGTTTGTGAGCATGGCGGCTGCAATGGATCCCGCTGATGTGCCAACGATGACATCGGCGGTATTCATATCAACGCCATTCTTTTTTAAGGCGCGGAAGTAGCCAACCGTCCAGGCGAGGAGATAAGTGCCACCGCCGCCTAACACCAGACCTCGTGCGCGACCGGCACCAGGCCCATTTTTATAAGGAATTGGATGAGCAAGCTTATCTGTCCATTTCGCAGTGCTCAACCCGACCTGGCGACTGATTTCGGTTTGAGCTGCCTCCATTGTTTTAGCTGCGGCTTGGGCCTGATTGCTGGCCTGGACGCTCGCCTGAGCACTATTGACTGATAATGCCACTGCGGCGGCTGTGCCTGAAACCATGAAATGACGGCGGGCTGGGTTATTTGTATGAGACATAGGTTTCGGTGAGCGCATGGTTTATGTTGAGCTAATTCTTTGATAACAATGAAAGATTACCCGAGATTGGTGCGTGCGCAAGTAATTCTCAAAAAAAACACCCGACCAGAAACGTGTTCGGGTCGAGCGCGGGTATTCGATCTCTGTGTCTGTCTTTGCTTGTGGAACCAAGCAAGGACAGTGGCTGTAACTATTTAATGAGGACGACGGGTTGTTTGACGCTTGCGATGACGCGCTGCGCGACTGAGCCAATCAGTAAGTCGGCTAGCGCACTGCGACCTTTAGAGCCAAGAACAACCATGTCAAACTTTTCTTTTTGTGCCAGTTTGATAATTTCCTCAGCAACGTGCCCTGTCTTGATCACCATGCTGTGCTTGACGCCCGCATCGTCCAGGGCTTTGATGGAAGGCTTAAGTTCTTTGTCGCTTAGCTCACGCAGGTAATCGGTAATAGCATCCGCGCCGACGAAAGACTTTGCATGACGAAGTCCAGCATCATCGTGAACGCTGATCACAGTGATCGAGTTGGTTTTTAGATTGCTGCCATTGACTTGGGCGATAGCGAATTTAACCGCGCGCAGGGCATTTTTTGAACCATCCGATGCGACTAGAATTTTCATGTGTGACTCCTTTTGATATTGTTTAACCCTTTAGCGTTTCAGCATATACGACTTTAACTAAGAATTAATTTTTTTAGAAATATTTAATTGATGCATATCAATTGAAAGGTTTAAGCTTGAAAAAATTTCATAATTAAAAAAGTTGGAGATAATTTTGTTCAGATCACGATTTTCGCTAGCTTCAGTCCTTTTGGCGTCAACATATCTTGTTTTGGCACCTCATGCGTTTGCACAAGACTTCCCTCAAGGTAAACCCATCACGATCGTTGTCGGATTCGTCGCTGGTGGCGGGACGGATACGGCGAGTCGAATCATCGCTAAACAGGTATCTGAAAATCTTGGTCAACCCGTGGTTGTTGAGAACAGGTCCGGTGCGGGCGGAACGATTGCCACACAGTTTGTCGCCAACGCAAAACCTGATGGTGCGACCTTATTGCTGGGGACGATCGGTCCGATGGCCGTCGCGCCACACATGATGAAACTTGGCTACGAGCCATTGACTGACTTTGCTCCGATCACGATGGGCGTAAATTTTCCAAATGTTCTAGTGGTGAGCCCGTCGCTCAATATCAATACCTTTGAACAATTCATCGCGATGGCGAAAGCGGATCCTGGCAAATTAACGTATGCCTCAACGGGCGTAGGCTCCGCAGCACACTTGGCGGGTGAATTATTGAATCAGCGCGCAGGGGTAGAAATCGTGCATGTCCCCTATAAAGGCGGTAGTGCTGCGATGGTGGATCTGCTGGGTGGACGTCTGTCTGCGTATTACTCTACGCCGTCATCGGCGGAGGCGCATATTAAGTCAGGCAAAGTGATTGCGATCGCTACTACTGGGCTCTCGCGTTCAGCTATTTTGCCAGATGTACCCACCGTGGCAGAGATGGGATACCCAGGCTTTAATGCTTCTAACTGGTACGCCTTTGTAGCACCCGCCAAAACACCCGTTGCTGTACTGGATCGCTGGAATACCGAATTAGTTAAGGCTATCAATACGCCCGAGGTGACTGCGGCTCTTGATAAACACGGCTTGGTTCCGGAACCCACCTCACGTCAACAGCTCGATGATTTTATCCATTCAGAATCAAAGACTTGGGAGCGAGTTGTAAAAGAACGTGGCATCAAAATGGAATGAGATCAGGTGCAAACCCTTATTGATCGAAAAGTCACTTCAGCCTATACAGTCATATGTTGCCTGTGATAAAGGCCGGTAAGACTTAAGCGTGACCCAGAGAGTGATATTTAAAAGCTGAAGATTTTTTGGAGAAGACAATGAAGCTGCGTTCCTTAGCATTTGCATTATCCATGGCCGGTTTGGGCATTGCTGCCCAGCCCGCGGTGGCGGCGATTTCGGATGACGTCATCCGGATTGGTTTTACAACCGACATGTCTGGTGTCTATGCCGACGTAGACGGACCGCGCGGCGCTGATGCGATCCGTATGGCGATTGCCGATGCGGGCGGCGAAATCAACGGTAAAAAAATTGAACTGCTGGTGCTTGATCACCAGAACAAAGCAGATATCGCAGCTTCGAAAGCACGCGAATGGTTTGATCAGCAAAAAATTGATTTATTGATTGGTGGTTCAAACTCCGCCGTCGCACTGGCTCTTGCAACAGTTGCTGTTGAAAAGAAAAAACCTTTTATCGCGATTGGAGCTGGCAGTTCAGACCTGACCAATAGTCAATGCACGCCATACACCGTTCACTATGCTTACGATACCGTCGCGATGGCGCGCGGTACCGGCTCTGCTGTGGTGAAAAACGGCGGTAAGACGTGGTTCTTTATTACCGCCGACTATGCGTTCGGACATGCTCTTGAACGCGATACTGCTGCCGTGGTGAAGGCCACGGGTGGTGAGGTTAAAGGACAAGTTAGAGTCCCGCTGGGTGTTTCAGATTTTTCTTCTTTCTTGTTGCAAGCGCAGGGTTCAGGTGCCCAGATCCTGGGTCTGGCCAATGCCGGTGGCGACACGATCAATGCCATCAAAGCGGCAAACGAATTTGGTCTGACCCCTAAGGTCAAAATGGCTGGTTTGCTTGTCTACATTAATGACATTCACGCATTGGGTCTTAAAGAGACACAGGGCATGTATCTGACAGACTTCTGGTACTGGGACGAGAACGATGAGAATCGTGCCTGGTCCAAGCGTTTCGAAGTCAAATACCCAGGGCAGAAGCCCTCAATGAATCAGGCCGCTGACTATTCAGCTGCCGCGTTTTATTTGCGTGGTGTAAAAGAAACTGGTTCTGATGATACAGATGTCATGATGAAATGGATGAAGTCAGCCAAAATCAATGATATGTTCGCTAAAAACGGTTACGTCCGTGAAGACGGCCGCATGATGCATGACATGAATCTGATGCAAGTTAAAACGCCTGCAGAATCAAAGTATCCCTGGGACTATTACAAGATTGTTGCAAAACTGCCAGCTGAAGATATTTTCACCAAGCTTTCAGAAAGCACCTGCAAACTGGTTAAAAAACCCGGTTAATTCTTGAGTCGTTTTGAAGGGTTAGTCAAAAAAACACTGCATATCATGTGCAGTGTTTTTTTATGGGTACGTTGATAAGCCCTGCGAGCGCTTAAAGCGTACGACCTAATGCTTTAAAAAATAACTCCGACTGTAGTCGTTCACTGATCATTTGTTCTGCAACGTGCTTGGCGAGCTTCGCATTGACAGGTACCAATTGGCGGCCAGTTGATTGAGCGAGTACTTGCGCCTGACATGCGCGCTCAAGGAAATAGAGGTCGTCGTAGGCGTAATCGATCCGATCGCCGCAGACCACAACGCCGTGATTACCTAAAAATGCAATGTCAGCGGTACCCATCGCGCGTGCGATGCGCTCGCCTTCGCTCGCATCCAGTGCGAGTCCGTTGTATTGGTCGTCAATTGCAATCCGATCAAGAAAACGCATCGCGTTCTGTGAGAGATGCGTATCCAGTGCGCGATCAGAGGTCAGCGTCAAGGCGGTCGAGTAGGGCATGTGGGTGTGCAGCACACAGGCTTTTTTGCAAATGCGATGAATGGCTGCATGGATATACATGGCGGTCGACTCGACTTCGTGGCGCCCGGCAAGTTTGTTGCCATCCGTATCGATCATGACGATGTCGTCAGCCCGAACCTCGCTCCAGAGCAGTCCGCGGGGATTGAGCAGGAATCTGCCGGATTGATCAGGTAGCTCCAGGCTGAAATGATTGCACACGCCTTCAGCTAAACCATGGTGCGCTGCGGCACGTAGAGCTAAAGCCAGGTCTGAGCGTAGACGCTTAACGCTGTCAGATTCAAAATCGCGAAGATGCATCATTTTTCCTTATTGGCTGAAGGGTTTATTATGCATTTAAATTAAAAAATCATTCAAACGGAGACAAATTGTGCATGACTTGTTAATTCGCGGTGCTCAGGTATTTGACGGACAGGGCAATCAGCCAGTGATCGCAGATGTTGCGGTCGATCAGGGAAAAATAACCGCGATTGGCAAAAATTCTGGTTCCGCACGTGAAATCGTCGAGGCACAAGGTCTCGCGCTGATGCCCGGAATTGTCGATTTGCACACCCATTACGATGCTCAGATTACCTGGGACAAGACCATGTCGCCTTCGCCCGCGCTTGGCGTGACCACGACAGTCATCGGTAATTGTGGCTTTGGTATTGCGCCTTGCCCAGCCGATTTGCGTGAAACCATGCTTAAAAACCTCTCCGTCGTGGAAGGTATGGATTTGCAGGCCTTGCTGACAGGAGTGAATTGGGGATTCGAGACCTTCGGTCAATATATGGATCAGCTCAGGCAGATTGGACCTTACTTGAATACCGCCGTGTTCGCTGGACACTCCGTGATCCGAACCGCGGTCATGGGCGATGCCGCCTCAGAGCAGGTCGAGCCGACCGATGCACAGATGCAGACGATGCGTGGCTTGATTAAAGAAGCGATGGATGCCGGTGCGATTGGTTTTGCTTCTTCTTTTTCGCCTAATCATAGCGGTTTTGGTGGACGTCCCATGCCCTCGACGATTGCCTCAGAAAAGGAGTTGCGTGAGCTGACTGGAGTGCTCGGTGAGTATGAGCGCGGTGTATTCATGATGGCCACCGGCTCGCGTGCTTCGCCTGCGGTGATGGAATCGATCGCCCTCGACACAGGTCGTCCTACTTTTATTTCTACTGTGCTAGGGATGTATAACGACGCTACGCCCGAGCGAGCCATGGAGTACTACGAACAGTGTGGCGCTGCTCAGGCCCGTGGCAACCCTTTATACATGCTGACAAGTTGCCAGCCTTTGTCTTTCGATTTTTCTTTGCTGGACCCTTACATTTTACTTAGCCATACGGCATTTGATGCGATTCAGGGCAAAGATGTGGAGGGATTGAAAAAGGTTTATGCCGATCCAGCGTTCCGTGCAGCATTCAGGGAAAACCTCAAAAATCTGAAGCCAGGTATTTTGTTTTTAGGTAACTGGTCCAATATTGAAATTAATCTGACACATATTCCAGAATATGTTCAATACGAAGGGCTCACCATTACGCAAGCGGCTGCCAAGCTCAATCTTGATCCGCTGGATGCATTCTTTGATATTGCGCTCAAAGATAATTTAACCACCATGTTTGTCGGTAAATTTTTTAATAATAATGATGACGGCGTCGCGCCATTACTCAAACATCCTGCAGGCGTCATTACATTGTCTGACGCAGGGGCACATTTGATTTATATGTGCGACGCTGGTTTTGGCCTGCATTTCCTTGGGCACTGGGTACGCGAAACCGGTCATTTCACGCTTGAAGAAGGTATTCGCAGACTAACTAGCCATCCTGCTGATTGTTTCAAAATCGCAGGCAGAGGACGATTGCTTGAAGGCGCGCCTGCCGATCTTTTATTGTTTGATCCAAAAACTGTTGGGATTTCGCGGCTGCAAATCAGTGCGGATCTACCCGGTGGTGGCAGCCGCATGGTCCGTGCCTCAAAAGGTGTCCATGGGGTCTGGGTCAATGGGGTCAAAGTGCACGACGGCGAGGACTATGTGGAACTCGACCGCGGCCCCGGTGCAGTCTTGACGCAGTTTGATCGATAAGCTGAACGTAAGTACATTCAAAAACACTAGATGAGTCTAGTGTTTTTTTTGCGCTAACAGATTTGAAAGATTGCAATGTCCAAAAAAAATAATAAAGCATTAAGTAACATAAGCGTCATGTAACATAAGTAATCTAAAAAATAACTGTCTAATTTTGGTTGTATGAGAAATTTTCTTAGAATTTTTGCCTTAATTTATTATGGTATTTTTTTGTGCGCTGATGTTTCAGCACAAACTAAATCCTTCACTTTTGTCGCTTTAGGTGATTTGCCCTATGGGGACACGCTCCGGGTGGAGCGAAAGTATCAAAAGCTTATCGCTTCTATAAACGCAATGTCGCCTGCATTCAGCATTCATGTCGGTGATTTTAAAACTGGTTCAAGTGAATGTTCCGACGCAGAATTTAATAAACAGTTTGATCACTTCAATCGTTTTCAAAATGCCTTGATTTACACCCCGGGTGATAATGACTGGACAGACTGTCACCGTTTTCCGGGTGCTTTTGATAACCCCCTCGAAAGGTTGAAGGCTTTAAGGAAGCGTTTTTTCTCGGAGCAGGATTCGCTGGGGAAAATGTCGATCCCACTTGATCGTCAGTCCGTGTTGATGGCTAAGTTTGCTGACTATCCTGAAAATCAGCGCTGGATTCAAAATCGCGTGTTGTTCGTGACCTTACACATCGTCGGCAGTAATAATAATTACGATCAAAAAATGAACAACACAGGCCAGCATGCGGAATTCTTTGCCCGCGATGAGGCAAATATTGCATGGATCCACTCAGCTTTTGAATTGGCAAAATCCGCACAACTCGATGCGCTTGTTTTCGTATTTCAAGGTGACGTATTTATAGAAAAAGGATCTACAGATTTATTCCCGGTTACCTCGGGTTTTAGAACCAGTGTGGGTGAAAATCTATTAACTCTGGCGGCAAAGTCTGATAAGCCGATTCTGATCATTCACGGCGATAGCCATACGTTCAAATTTGATCAGCCATTTTTTATTGCTAAACAAAAAATAAATAATCTGACCCGACTTGAAGTGCCTGGTGCTCACGATGTCAGGGCAGTGCTTGTAACCGTTGATGTGAAATCAGCCTCACCTTTTATAGTGAAGCTGATTGGTAACGAGCAGGATGACTAAGGCACCGTTTAGTCTTTCTTGGGGCGACCTGCTGTGATTTTTTCGAGTTTGGCAAGTGCTGTGTCGATTTGTTGCGCAGTCATGGCCTTTAAGGCAGCCACACCGATGCGTAACAATTCGCTCTTTTTAATGCCAATTCCTTGTTTCAGACACATTTTTTTTAAATCCCCAAGAGTCTGATACTCCTGCTCTGGCATTGTGAAGCTATCACGCACCATTTTTTGTTTTTTGGTTTTAATTTTTTGATTTGTAGCTTCCTTGCTGGAGACTACAGGCTTAACTTTCGCAACTTCAGTCTTTTTTACCAATGCTTTGACAGGTGTTGTTTTCTTGGTCGCGGATTTTTGGGCTGTTGCCTGCTTGGCAGGTACTTTTTTGACGGATGGTTTTTTGGCGATCGGTTGTTTAACCGTCGTTTTTTTAGCAACAGGCTTTTTAG
>CAIPID010000338.1 GCA_903865015.1 uncultured beta proteobacterium
GAGCCTTCTTGCATGTTGCCATCACAAATACCTAACCACATCACCAAGCTGTGCAATGTTTTGGCGTAGGCTACCGCCTCAGCTGCCGAGCGCATTTCTGGTTCGGTCACGATCTCGAGCAAGGGTGTGCCGCAGCGATTCAGGTCAATCCCCGAGGAGGACTCGCCATGCGGACCTACAAAGTCATCATGCATGGATTTGCCAGCATCTTCTTCGAGGTGCGCTCTGGTGAGGTTGACAGTTTTTTCTTCGTCGCCGACAAAAAACGATAGCGATCCGCCAATCACCACTGGGTGATCCATCTGACTGATCTGATAATTTTTAGGCGAGTCTGGATAAAAATAATTTTTGCGGGCAAAAACAGAATACGGTGCGACGGTCGCATCAATAGCCAGGCCAAAGCGGATGGCACGCTCAACGGCGCCTCTATTCATGACAGGCAATACACCGGGCAAGGCCATGTCGACCTCGTTAGCCTGTGTGTTGGGCGCGGCACCATAACGCGTGCTGCTACCCGAAAATATTTTTGTCTGCGTCGAAAGCTGTGTGTGCGTTTCGAGGCCGATGACGATTTCCCATGCCATTATTTTTGCCCCGCGATGCGTTGATGCCAGTCTGTGACGTGTTGGTACTGATGTGCGACGGCGAGTAACCGGCCTTCGTCGAAATAGTTGCCGATGATCTGCAAGCCGATTGGCAGAGGCGCGCCTGTTGCGCCCGGAGCAAAGCCGCAAGGAATCGACATACCTGGCAGACCTGCCAGATTAAGACTGAGCGTATAAATGTCAGCTAGCCAGTCGGCGGTCGGGTCGTTGTTATTCACACCAATTTGTTTTGCAACGGTTGGTGTAACCGGGCCCATGATGACGTCGCATTGCGCGCCCAGGACGGCACGGAAATCATCCGCGATCATGCGGCGCAGTCGTTGTGCCTGCAAATAGTAGGCATCGTAATAACCATGTGACAGCACGTAGGTGCCAATCAGGATGCGGCGCTGGACTTCGGCACCAAAGCCTTCAGCCCGCGATCGACCGTTCATGTCCTCGAGATCGGTGTACTGGTCAGCACGATGACCATAGCGCACACCATCGTAACGGGACAGGTTGCTCGAGGCCTCGGCAGGGGCAATCACGTAATAGGCCGGGATCGAGAGGCGAGTGCGTGGCAAGGAAATGTCTACGCGTATGGCGCCAAGCTTTTCAAATTGTGAGAGCGCTGCTTCCACCGCGGTGGCGACATCGTTTGACAGGCCTTCACCGAAATATTCGCGTGGTACGCCGATACGCAAGCCTTTGAGAGGTTGGTCGGCCGTGCCACCTGCATACTGCTGGTGCGCACGCTCAAAGTCCGCCCGGATACGTCCGGGGGCATTGGCTACACCATTGCAAAACTCTGCACTGGTTGAATCGCGTGGATCAAACCCGCTCATGGGATCAAGCAGCTCTAGCAGGTCTAACGCGCTTGGGGCAATCGGGCCCGCCTGATCGAGACTGGAGCCATAGGCAATCATGCCGTAGCGTGAAACGGTGCCGTAAGTAGGTTTGATGCCGCTGACACCGCAAAGTGCCGCAGGTTGGCGCACGGATCCGCCCGTATCGGTGCCTGTGCTGGCCATCACCAGTCTGGCGGCGACGGCGGCCGCGGAGGCGCCAGACGAGCCACCAGGCACTGCCAGGTGATCCCAGGGGTTGCGTGCAGGTCCAAAGGCAGAGTGCTCATTACCTGAGCCCATCGCAAATTCGTCGCAATTCAGCTTGCCAAGTGATACGGCACCTGCCTCAAGCAGCTTTGATACGACCGTGGCATCAAAAGGACTGACATAATTTTTAAGAATGTTGCTGCCAGCAGTACTGCGCCAGCCTTTTGTTACAAAGACATCCTTATGGGCGATCGGTATTCCGGTCAGTGCCGGGGCGTTGCCTTGAGTCAGTAACTCGTCTGCCCGACGGGCCTGAGCCAGCGTTAGTGCGGCATCGACATGAACAAAGGCGTTCAGCGCCTTGGTGCGCTCGATTTCAGCCAAAGAATCCTGGGCCAGCTCAGTGGCGCTGATTTGTTTGGTCTGCAGTGCCTGACGCAGGCTGGCGAGGTTGGGGAATGTGTGTAAGGCTTGGCTCATATCAGTCAATAACCTTAGGAACGAGGAATAGTCCGTCACGTTTGCCCGGGGCATTGGCCATCAGGGCGTCGCGCCGCTCCAGAGATGTGGTCTCGGTCACGATATCGTCGCGCAGGCGCAAATGCACCTCAGTCATGGCGGACAAGGGGTGGGCCAGAGGCTCGACGCCTGTGGTGTCGACCGCCTGGAGCTCCTGAATCAGGCCCAGAATGTCGTTGAGTTCGGTTTGTGCCTGGGTCAGCTGCTCAGGGGAGAGTTGCAGACGCGCTAGACGCGCAATACGGGCAATTTCTTGTTCGGTAAGAGCCATGGGGTTTGGATCAATCCAATGAAAACATAAGGTCTAATTGACGAATCATGCTGAATTATAAGTTATGATAGAAGGCTGATCGTAGTGTGTACTGAGCTTTGCTCCACACTCGCGCCTGCGCAATTTCTCGCGTTTATTTTTTCATTGGCTGAGCTCCCATGTTCGGATTTCTCCGTAGTTATTTTTCCAGCGATATGGCGATCGATCTCGGTACCGCCAATACTTTGATTTATGTTCGCGGTAAGGGCATCGTTCTTGACGAGCCTTCCGTCGTTGCGATTCGTCATGACGGCGGCCCCGGCGGCAAAAAAATCATCCAGGCGGTGGGTCGCGAGGCCAAGCAGATGCTGGGTCGTGTTCCTGGCAACATCGAGGCGATTCGCCCGATGAAAGACGGCGTGATCGC
>CAIPID010000339.1 GCA_903865015.1 uncultured beta proteobacterium
CGTGGGTAAAACCTCGCTTGGACAAACTATCGCCAAGGCAACAAATCGCAAATTTATCCGTATGGCCTTGGGTGGCGTGCGTGATGAGGCTGAGATTCGTGGTCATCGCCGGACCTATATCGGCTCTATGCCGGGCAAGATTTTGCAGAACATGTCCAAAGTGGCAGTTCGCAATCCTTTGTTCCTGCTCGACGAGATTGATAAGCTGGGCCAGGATTTCCGTGGTGATCCAGCATCTGCATTACTCGAGGTGCTTGATCCTGAACAAAACCACACATTTCAGGATCATTACGTTGAGGTCGATTTCGATCTGTCCGACGTGATGTTTGTGGCGACTAGCAACACACTCAATATCCCTGCCGCACTGCTCGATCGGATGGAGGTGATTCGTCTCTCTGGTTATACCGAAGAGGAAAAAATCCATATTGCGGGCTCACACTTGCTGCCTAAGGTCATGAAGAACAACGGCGTTAAACCTGAGGAACTCAAGGTTGAGGAGTCTGCCTTGCGTGACATCGTGCGCTACTACACCCGCGAAGCTGGTGTGCGTTCGCTCGAACGTGATGTGGGTAAGATATGCCGTAAGGTTGTCAAAAAACTGCTTGCGGACGCTGAGATTGCCAAATCAGCTAAATCCAAAGAGCCACTGCCTCAGGTTGTGGTCACCTCAGAGAATCTGCAAGATTATTTGGGCGTGCGTCGCTATAGCTTTGGCATGGCCGAAAAAGAAAACCAGATAGGACAGGTCAATGGACTGGCTTGGACTGAGGTCGGTGGCGATTTGCTTACGATCGAAGTTGCAGATATGCCTGGTAAAGGTGTCATCCAACGAACTGGTTCGATTGGCGATGTGATGAAAGAATCGGTTGAGGCTGCCCGTACCGTCGTGCGCTCACGCTCACAACAGTTAGGTATTGCCGATACCGTATTTGAAAAGCGTGACGTGCATGTGCACTTTCCTGAAGGCGCAACCCCTAAGGACGGTCCTTCTGCAGGTATCGCCATCACAACGGCCATGGTGTCTGCCCTGACACGTATTCCGGTGCGTGCTGATGTGGCGATGACAGGTGAAATTACCTTGCGTGGTGAGGTCTTGGCGATCGGTGGCTTGAAAGAAAAACTGCTTGCTGCGCATCGTGGTGGTATCAAGACCGTGTTGATTCCTGAAGAAAACGTCAAGGATCTTTCTGAGATTCCTGATAATGTAAAGAATCAACTTGAGATTGTGCCCGTCAAATGGATCGACAAAGTACTTGAGGTCGCACTTGAACGCGTTCCTCAGCCTTTGCCTGACGTCGCTCCCGCAGAAGCTGTCGTCGCTAAAAGTGAAACGGCTGCATCGACGGATCCGGTGATTAAGCACTAAGCCATCCGCTTAGAGAGTGATTGATCTGACGTTGGATAATGTTCGTCTTGATAAATGGCTTTGGGCTGCGAGATTTTTTAAATCTCGCAGTCTTGCCGTTGCCTCTGTGGAGGCTGGTCGCGTGCATGTCAATGGTGAGCGCGCCAAGCCTGCGCGTGCAATCAAGATCGGGGATAAGCTATTAATTATTCGCGAGCAGGAGCGCACAGAGTTGTTTATCCGTACTGTGTCTGATGTACGGCGCGCTGCACCCTTAGCCAAACTTTTGTATGACGAGACGCCAGAAAGTCTTTTGGGTAAACAGACGCTTGCCGAACGAAGAAAGTTTTATGCGGAGCCGGCGCGCGATATGACCGGACGACCTACTAAACGTGACAGGCGCGCACTTGAACAATGGCGGGAAGCTGAGTAATCACGCAAGTAATCACGCAAGTAATCACCTGCGTACTCGTCCAGTTATTGCAATGGTGTGTTTCGAATGAGTCCGAGGGCGATCCCCTCAAGGGAGAAATCCTGACCAGGTTCAATGATGATAGGTTCAAAATCAGGATTTTCAGGTAACAGATGAATAACGTTGCCGTTTTTGCTTAGACGTTTAACTGTGACCTCATCATCAATACGTGCCACGACGATCTGACCGTTGCGTGCTTCGCTGGTTTTTTTTATCGCAATTAAATCGCCATCCAGAATACCTGCGTCACGCATACTCAGTCCTTTGACCTTTAACAGGTAATCAGGACGCTGGGTAAAGAGGTTTGGATCCACGCTGAGTTCTTTTTCAACGTTTTCAGTTGCCAGGATAGGGAAACCTGCAGCGACGCGTCCGACTAAAGGCAGCAAGATATTGCCTGCACCAGGCAGATCACGTAATTTAGGGGCGCTGCCAGCTGAGGTCCGTGACCTATTTCGCGAAAGGTTATGGGCTGCGTCACTTGCGGAGTCTATCGCTGAATTGATCTGATCCGTGTCCTCGAAAAAACCACCGTCCCCAGAATGAGAGTCTGAAGGATCAAAATCAGCTGAGAACTCTTGCGCCAGATCCGTGAGCCGGATGCCACGCGAGGCACCTGCAGTCAATTCGATCACACCTTTGCGGGCCAGAGCACGCAGATGATCCTCTGCGGCGTTGGCAGACTTAAAACCCAGTGTTTGTGCAATCTCTGCTCGGGTCGGGGGAAAGCCTGTATTGATAACAGCCTGACGAATCAGATCAAGGATTTGTTGCTGGCGGTCCGTCAGTTTGATCGACATATATTCACCTGGCTGTTGTGTGGTGTGCGCTCTTTGTTGAAAAGTTTGTCAGAGCGGCTGTGTTTATATACAGCCTCAATTATGCCAATATATTACTGTGTTTGCAAACAGTATCTGTACAAAAAAACAGCCTGGTTAAAAACCAGGCTGTTTTCAATTTACTTAGGGATTGTCAGTTGACATATCCGGGCTTATCTTTTAGCCCTTTAATACCGCAGCGATTGCCTTGGCAACCGCGTCAATGTTGCCACTATTGAGCGCAGCCACACAAATCCTGCCACTGCTCACTGCGTAAATACCATACTCTTCGCGCAAGCGATCGACCTGTGCGGAGGTCATGCCAGAGTAGGAAAACATACCGCGCTGTGCTTTAACAAAATCAAAATTCTGCTCGACACCGTATTCTTTAAGCTTGTCGACCAATTGTGTACGCATCAGACGAATACGGTCACGCATGCCAGCAAGCTCTTTGTCCCACAGATCAAATAGTTCTGGGGTATTGAGCACGTTTGCGACCACAGTACCACCGTGTGTCGGAGGATTTGAGTAGTTGGTACGAATCACACGCTTGATCTGGCTCAGCACGCGACTCGATTCGTCTTTGCTACCCGTGACAATTGTCAGCGCGCCCACACGCTCGCCATACAGCGAGAATGATTTGGAGAAAGAAGAGCTGATAAACATGGTCATGTCCATCTCTGCAAAGATGCGTACTGCAGCTGCATCTGGCTCCAGACCATCACCAAAGCCCTGATAGGCGATATCGAGGAATGGAATCAGGTTTTTGGCTTTAATCAGCTCAGCGATTTGTTGCCACTGCTCAGGTGTTGCATCCACACCAGTCGGGTTGTGGCAGCATGCGTGCAACACAACAACGGTTTCGGCGGGCATTGCATTGAGTGACGCGAGCATCCCTTTGAAATTCAGACCGTGCGTGGCTGCGTCGTAGTATGTGTAATTGTCGACCACGAATCCTGCACGCTCAAACAGAGCGCGATGGTTTTCCCAGCTCGGGTCACTGATCGCTACTTTAGCGTTAGGCACAAGCTGCTTGAGGTAGTCTGCACCGATTTTCAATGCGCCTGTGCCACCAAGCGCCTGCATCGTGATAACGCGGCCCGCAGCGATAAGAGGCGAGTTTTTACCTAAAACAAGTTCTTGTGCGCCTTTGTTGTAGGCGGCAATACCTTCGATAGGCAGATATCCACGCGCAACAGCAGCCTGAACACGTGCTATTTCAGCTTTTTGTACGGCTTGCAGCAATGGAATACGACCCAGATCGTCAAAATAAACCCCAACGCCGAGATTAACCTTGGTTGGGCGTGTATCAGCATTAAATTGCTCATTCAGGCCAAGAATGGGATCGCGGGGGGCTAATTCAACAGATTGGAATAGGGTGCTCATTGTGTTTTTTTTAAGTAAGGTTTTTAAGACATAATGGGGGGTTTACCCGAATAAGTCTAGCATGGCTAAGCCACAAAAACCTCAGATCAGTTCGACAGCAGACATCGCGGCCTCAGTTGCCGCTGAAATCGCAGCTAAAAAAGCTGCTGAGAAAACTGCTGATCATGCAACGCTTGATACTAGCGAAGAAGTTCTCGCATCTGCGCCCATGCCTGCGGCGATTGCGCACGAGCTTTCTCAAAAGCGCGTGAGCTCGGTCGCACCGCACGCCACGATTTCAACCGGACTCGAAGAAGCGCGTTTCGTCAGTTATCCGGACAGTCCGTTCCAGTTGTATCAGCCTTACCCACCCGCAGGAGATCAGCCGCATGCGATTGACTTGCTGGAGGAGGGCATTCGGGATGGTCTGATGCATCAGACACTGCTCGGTGTGACCGGTTCGGGTAAGACATTCACGATGGCCAATGTGATTGCCAGGCTCGGCAGGCCCGCCGTGGTGCTTGCGCCTAACAAGACACTTGCTGCGCAGTTGTACGCAGAGATGCGTGAGTTTTTTCCCAAAAACGCGGTTGAGTATTTCGTTTCTTATTACGATTACTACCAGCCAGAGGCGTACGTCGCAGCCCGCGATTTATTTATCGAAAAAGATTCTTCGATTAACGAACATATCGAACAAATGCGTTTGTCCGCGACCAAGAGTCTGCTCGAAAGACGTGACACGATCATCGTTGGCACGGTCTCCTGTATTTACGGTATCGGTAACCCTGGCGATTACCACGCGATGGTACTGAGCTTGCGTACTGGTGATCGTATCGAGCGGCGCGAGATCCTTGCCCGCCTGGTAGCGATGCAATATGACCGCAATGATTCCGAATTTGTACGTGGTACGTTTCGCGCGCGGGGTGAGACGATCGATGTGTTCCCTGCTGAAAGCGCCGAGCTTGCGATTCGTTTAAATCTGTTTGACGATGAGGTCGAGAGCCTGGAGTTGTTTGATCCGCTCACCGGCAAAGTTCGACAAAAGGTGCCGCGTTTCACGATCTATCCTGGTTCGCATTATGTGACACCACGCGATACCGTTCTCAGAGCGGTCGATGCAATCAAGCAGGAGTTACGCGAGCGCGTTAAATACTTTGTGGATAACGGACACCTTGTTGAGGCACAGCGCATTGAGCAACGCACGCGCTTTGATCTGGAGATGCTGGCAGAGCTGGGCTTTTGCAAAGGCATCGAAAATTACTCACGACATTTATCCGGTGCAGCACCCGGTGATCCCCCACCCACGCTGATTGACTATTTACCGCAAGACGCTTTGATGTTTATTGACGAGAGTCATGTCACGATCGGTCAGCTCGGTGGCATGTATCGCGGTGACCGCGCGCGCAAAGAAACGCTCGTGACCTACGGGTTTCGACTGCCCTCTGCGATGGACAATCGACCACTAAAAATGGAAGAATTCGAAGCCCGCATGCGTCAGTGTGTATTTGTTTCTGCGACGCCTGGTAACTACGAAAACGCAATTACCGGCCAAATCGTCGAGCAGGTTGTGCGGCCCACGGGTCTGGTTGATCCGATCGTTGAGGTCAGACCCGCTCGGACCCAGGTTGATGATTTGTTGGGTGAGATCAAGTTACGCGTGGCAGTTGAGGAGCGCGTGCTTGTGACGACACTCACTAAACGCATGTCCGAGGATTTGACGGATTATCTGGCTGAGCATGGTATCCGCGTGCGTTACTTGCATTCGGATATTGATACAGTTGAGAGAGTTGAAATTATTCGCGACCTGCGCTTAGGTGTCTTTGACGTATTGGTTGGCATTAACTTGCTGCGCGAGGGCCTTGATATACCAGAGGTTTCACTGGTCGCAATTTTGGACGCTGATAAAGAGGGCTTTCTCCGCTCAGATCGTTCCCTGATTCAGACTATAGGACGCGCGGCGCGGAATTTAAATGGCCGGGCTATTTTGTATGCTGACCGGATAAC
>CAIPID010000340.1 GCA_903865015.1 uncultured beta proteobacterium
CGTGGCCGGTGCGGGCGTGCTGATTACAGAAGGCGTACGAGGCGAAGGCGGCATCTTGTTGAACAAGGATGGCGAACGCTTTATGGAGCGCTATGCTCCAACACTGAAAGATCTTGCACCGCGTGACTTTATTTCACGCTGCATGGACCAGGAAATCAAGGAAGGTCGTGGCTGCGGCCCGAACGGTGATTACGTTCATCTGAAGCTTGATCATCTTGGTGCTGACGTCATTAACAAACGCTTGCCATCGATTCTCGAAATCGGTCATAAGTTTGCTAACGTCGATGCAACCAAAGAGCCCATCCCAGTTGTGCCAACTATTCACTATCAGATGGGCGGTATCCCTGCAAACGTGAATGGCCAGGTTGTGACCTGGGACGGCGCGCAAAGCAAAATCGTCAATGGCCTCTACGCTATTGGTGAGTGCGCGGCCGTGTCGGTCCACGGTGCAAACCGTCTTGGTACCAACTCGCTGCTGGACCTGATTGTGTTTGGTCGTGCTTCGGGCAACCACATCGTTGCCGCGCACAAAGATCACAAGCTGACACACAAGCCTCTGCCACAAGCCTCTGTGGACTACTCGATTGATCGCGTCAACAAGATCGAGTCGCGTACAACAGGTGAGAAAACTCAGGCCGTGGGTAACGAAATCCGTAACGCGATGCAGCAGCATTGCGGCGTGTTCCGTACCGTTGCTTCCCTCGAAGAGGGTGTCCGTAAGATTGATGCGTTGACCGCTAAAGTCGAACAAGTCGCTTTCCAGGACAAGTCCAAAGTATTCAACACTGCGCGTATTGAGGCGCTTGAGTTGAGCAACATGATCGAAGTTGCCCGCTCAACGATTCATTCGGCAGCTGCGCGTCTTGAAAGTCGCGGCGCACATGCGCTGGATGATCACCCTACACGTGACGATGAGAACTGGATCAAGCATACGCTTTGGTATTCAAACGGCAATCGCCTCGAATACAAACCTGTGCAGTTGCAGCCGCTCACCGTTGAAAGCTTCCCGCCCAAGTCGCGGACCTTCTAAGTCAGGATATCTGGATACCCATCATGAGCACAAAACGCATCGTGAAGTTTGAAATTTATCGCTACGATCCTGATAAGGACGAGCGCCCCTACATGCAGAAACTCGATGTTGAGTTGCAGCCCACTGACAAGATGTTGCTTGACGCGCTGTTGCGCATCAAGCTTGACGTTGATGACAGTCTGGCACTGCGTCGTTCATGCCGTGAAGGCGTGTGCGGTTCAGATGCAATGAATATCAATGGTAAAAACGGTTTGGCCTGCACCACCAACATGCTTGAGTTGACTGAGCCTGTTGTGTTGCGTCCTTTGCCAGGTTTGCCTGTCATTCGCGATCTGATCGTTGACATGACACAGTTCTTTAACCAATACCATTCGATCAAGCCATACCTGATCAACGATACACAGCCTCCAGAGAAAGAGCGTCTGCAGTCACCGACTGCACGCGAAGAACTCGATGGCCTGTACGAGTGCATCTTGTGTGCTTGCTGCTCAACCTCCTGCCCGTCTTTCTGGTGGAATCCTGACAAGTTTGTCGGCCCAGCAGGTTTGTTGCAGGCGTATCGTTTTATTGCTGATGACCGCGATCACGCTACAGAAGAGCGTCTCGATAACCTCGAAGATCCATACCGTTTGTTCCGCTGCCACACCATCATGAATTGCGTCGATGTTTGCCCTAAGGGTCTGAATCCTTCCAAGGCGATCGGCAAAATCAAGGAAATGCTGGTTCGCCGTACGGTGTAAGTTCGAAGAGACCGCCTGCACTGGTTGACTGAATGCAGGCGGTTTTTTTCAAGTCTTAAAGATTAAAGTAAACAGCCGATGCGCTCGTTTTGATAAGGCAGGAAATGGGAAAGCTGACAGATCTGGATCGAACAAGAATACGCTGGCGCGCCAGACGTGGATTGCTAGAAAACGATTTGATCATTACCCGTTATCTGGATGCCTATGAGGCCGAACTGACGGATGTGGAAGTAGGTGCGCTGACTCAATTGTTTGAGATTGGTGACAATGAATTGCTAGATCTACTGCTGGCAAGAACCGAGCCTGAGGGCGCGCTTGACCGGCCTGCTGTGCGTGATGTGCTTAAAAATATTCGCGCACTTTGAATTTAACCGAAGGAATCATCGATGAAACTGTCCGATAAAAAAGCCACGCTATCGTTTTCAGACGGAAGCGCCTCTGTTGATTTCCCTGTATACGACGGTACCGTCGGCCCACAGGTAATCGATATCCGTAAGCTCTACGGCCAAACTGGTATGTTTACCTATGACCCAGGTTTTTTGTCGACCGCGTCATGTTCATCGAGCATTACCTACATTGATGGCGATAAAGGCGAGCTGCTCTATCGCGGCTATCCTATCGAGCAATTAGCCGTCAATTGCGACTTTATGGATATTTGCTATCTGATCCTGAATGGCGATTTGCCTGATGATGGCCAGAAAAAAGAATTCGATGATCTGGTGACACATCACACGATGGTCAATGAGCAGATGCAGTTCTTCCTGCGCGGCTTCCGTCGCGATGCGCACCCGATGGCTGTGCTGACCGGTTTAGTCGGTGCGATGTCGGCTTTCTATCACGACTCCAATGACATCACCAATCCTCACCACCGTCACGTTTCTGCAATCCGTCTGATTGCAAAAATGCCGACACTGGTTGCGATGGCCTATAAGTATTCGCAAGGTCAGCCTTACGTTTATCCACAAAATAACCTGTCGTATACAGGTAATTTCCTGCGCATGATGTTCGCAACACCTTGCGAAGAATATGTCGTGAATCCTGTTGTTGAGCGCGCGCTCGATCGTATCTTTATCTTGCATGCAGATCACGAGCAAAACGCGTCTACTTCGACTGTTCGACTTTGTGGTTCTTCTGGCACAAACCCGTTCGCTGCGATCGCGGCTGGTGTTGCTTGCTTGTGGGGCCCTGCGCACGGTGGCGCGAACGAAGCTTGCCTGCAGATGCTTGAGGACTTGCAGGCGAAAGGCGGCATGTCTGTTGTGGCTGAGTTTATGGAGCAGGTTAAGGACAAGAACTCAGGCGTACGTCTGATGGGCTTTGGACACCGCGTCTACAAGAACTACGATCCACGCGCTAAGCTCATGCAACAGACTTGTAAAGAAGTGCTGGCTGCTCTGGGCCTGGAAAACGATCCGCTGTTTAAACTCGCTATGGAAGTCGAGCGCATTGCACTCGAGGATCCATACTTCGTTGAGCGCAAACTCTATCCTAACGTTGACTTCTACTCAGGTATTGTTCAGCGCGCGATTGGTGTACCAACTGCACTGTTCACCGCGATTTTTGCGCTGGCCCGTACGGTTGGCTGGATTGCACAATGGAACGAAATGATTTCTGATCCTGAGTACAAAATTGGCCGACCACGCCAGTTGTTCGAAGGCTCAGTTGCGCGTGACGTGCCTAAGCGTAAAAAGTAAATTGCGGAAGGATTCATGCGCTACGCGCGCATGATGTCTGGTTGGAAATAATAAAGGTCATCGGTGGATGACCTTTATTATTTGGTGATGAACTGATTAGCGCTTCTCTGATTCCATTTGCGCATTCACAACAGCCAGGGCAGTCATGTTGATGACTCGCCGCACTGTCGCGCTTGTTGTCAGAATATGCACAGGCCGTGCCGCACCCAACAGTACCGGCCCCATCGCAATGCCGTGGCTGCCTGTCATTTTCAGCAGGTTGTAGGTGACGTTGCCTGTGTCCAGGTTAGGCGTGATCAGCAAGTTCGCTGTGCCCTTGAGCGTGCTGTCTGGATAGCTCGCCATGCGAATACTTTCCGAAAGGGCTGAGTCGGCATGCATTTCGCCATCGACCTCAAGACCAGGTGCTCGCGCAGACACCATCTCACGAGCCTGCGCCATTTTACGTGATGAATCGGTCGGACGGCTACCGAAGTTAGAGTGCGACACGAGCGCAACTTTTGGCACGATGCCAAAGCGGCGAACTTCCTGCGCAGCCTGAATGGTCATGTCTGCGACTTGCTCTGCAGTCGGATCCTCGTTGACATGGGTGTCACAAATAAATAGTGTCTGATCAGGCAACATCAAGACATTCATCGCAGCAAAGGTAGATGCACCTTCTTTGAGGCCAATGACGTCTTCGACGTATTTAAGTTGATTGTCAAAACGGCTGTTGATGCCGCATAACAATGCGTCGCCATCACCTCGCTTGAGCAACAATACACCGATCAGGGTGTTGTGCTTGCGGACCATCGCTTTGGCAATCGCGGGGGTGACGCCGTCACGACCTTTGAGACGGTAATACTCTGTCCAGGCTTCGGTAAAACGCTCGTCGTCTTCTGGATCAACGATTTCGATATTACGACCCGCTTCGAGACGCAATCCCATTTTTTTGATGCGCATTTCGATGACAGAAGGACGACCAATCAGAATGGGAAGTGCAATCTTTTCATCCGTAGCTGTTTGTGCCGCACGCAATACGCGCTCGTCTTCACCGTCTGCGTAAATCACGCGTTTGGGCGCGCGTTTTGCTTGCGAGAACAGCGGGCTCATCAGCTGACCCGAGTGATAGACCATGGCCTGCAGTTTGGCACGATAGGCATCCATGTCCTTGATCGGGCGGCGAGCTACGCCTGACTCAGCTGCCGCTTGTGCAACAGCGG
Organism: uncultured beta proteobacterium; assembly: GCA_903865015.1. Lineage (GTDB taxonomy): Bacteria > Pseudomonadota > Gammaproteobacteria > Burkholderiales > Burkholderiaceae_B > Zwartia. Next base: position 4,667 of record CAIPID010000340.1, read on the forward strand.
GGGCGATCATGGTGATCAAGCGTGGATCAAATGGCTTAGGAATAATGTAGTCAGGCCCAAAGGTCAGGTCTTGACCCGCGTAGGCTTGTGCGACTTCGTCGCTTTGTTCGGCTTCAGTGAGCTCTGCAATCGCTTTGACGCAAGCGAGTTTCATTTCCTCGGTAATACGGCTCGCGCCGCAGTCTAGCGCACCGCGGAAAATAAAAGGAAAACACAAAACGTTGTTGACCTGGTTCGGATAGTCCGAGCGACCAGTCGCGATGATGCAGTCAGGGCGCGCGGCTTTTGCGATCTCAGGGCGAATTTCTGGTTCAGGATTAGCGAGCGCGAGGATCAGTGGCTGTGTGCCCATGCTCTTGACCATCTCGGCGTTGACCACGCCAGCGGCCGAGCATCCCAGAAACACGTCGGCACCGGCCATTGCCTCAGTCAATGTGCGTAGGTTGGTCTGCTGCGCGTAACGCAGCTTGTTGGGCTCCATGTTGGCATCGCGGCCTTCATAAATCACGCCACGCGAGTCACAGACATAAATATTTTTCTTCGCAATGCCTAAGTGCACCAGTAAATCCAGGCAGGCAATCGCGGCCGCTCCAGCGCCGGAGACGACCAGCTTAACCTGGTCCATTTTTTTGCCAACGACTTTCAGACCGTTAAGAATTGCCGCAGAAGAAATAATCGCCGTGCCGTGCTGATCATCATGAAAGACCGGGATCTTCATGCGCTCTTTAAGTTTGGTCTCTATATAAAAGCACTCGGGTGCTTTGATGTCTTCGAGGTTGATGCCACCCAGTGTGGGTTCAAGCGCTGCGATGATGTCGACTAGTTTGTCTGGATCGGTTTCATCGAGTTCGATATCAAACACGTCGATACCAGCGAATTTTTTAAACAGGCAGCCTTTGCCTTCCATGACGGGTTTTGCCGCCAGAGGTCCAATGTTGCCTAAACCAAGCACTGCAGTGCCGTTAGTGATCACACCTACGAGGTTTGAGCGAGAAGTGTATTTTGCAGCGGCCTCGTCTCCCTGCGCATGGATCGCCATGCAGGCGTGCGCTACGCCAGGCGAATACGCCAGAGAGAGGTCGTCCTGGTTGGCCAAGGGTTTTGTA
>CAIPID010000341.1 GCA_903865015.1 uncultured beta proteobacterium
CCGTCGCAATGCGGGCAATAGGCAACACCTTTGTTTTTATACTCTTGTTCGCCAGGTACATTGACATTTCTCCAACGTGCCCCTGTAGATAAAATCACCGTACGCGCTTTGAGCGTGCCACCGTTTTCCATCTGCACTTGCACCAGACCGCCCGCAACTGAAGCTGGAATCACTTTAGTTGCGCGTTGCAGATTCATGATGTCGACGTTGTAATGACGCACTTGCTGCTCAAGCGCTGCAGCAAACTTGGGACCGTCGGTCTCCAGCACAGAGATATAATTTTCGATGGCCATCGTGTCATTTGTCTGGCCACCAAAACGCTCTGCAGCCACACCAACGCGAATGCCTTTACGTGCAGCATAGACAGCGGCCGCAGCGCCTGCAGGTCCACCGCCAACAATCAACACGTCAAAATCATCTTTCGCATTGAGCTTGGCAGCGTCTCGCGCACCTGCATTGACATCAAGCTTGGCAACAATCTCCTCAACACCCATACGACCTGAGCCAAACACCTCGCCGTTGAGGAAAACCATCGGCACAGCCATGATTTCGCGCTCAGTGACTTCCTTCTGAAAGGCACCGCCCTCAATCACAACGGTCTTGATCTTTGGGTTAAAAATCGCCATCAGCGACAAAGCTTGCACGACATCCGGGCAGTTGTGGCAGCTCAGTGACATGTAGACCTCAAAATTAAAGTCACCGTCCAGCGCTTTAATCGAGTCGAGTACATCTTGCTCGACTTTTGGTGGATGACCACCTGACCATAACAATGCAAGAACCAAAGAGGTGAACTCGTGCCCTAAAGGTAGACCTGCAAAGCGCACCCCAGTTGATTCTGCATCGCGGGCGACAACGAAGGATGGCTTGCGACTGTCATTACCCGATGTGTCGAGTGTGACTTTGTCAGATAAACCCACGATTGTTTCGAGCAAGCTACGCATTTCGACACCTGTCTCGCTGTCATCGAGTGACGCAATCAGGCGGATTGGCTGGCGTAACATGCCAAGGTAGGTCTGCAACTGTGATTTGAGGGTATCGTCGAGCATTATGTTTCTCCTGGATGAAGGCGAAGTTATCCTTGACCATGCCGGATAGGCAGCGGTCAAATGTATTTGAAATGGTTAAGGGGATCCGGTGTTGAGAGTAAGGCACAGAGCAGCACTACTCTGCCAGATGCCTTAGTCTCAACGCCCTGAAAACCAGGGCATTGAATCAGGATTTAGATTTTACCGACCAGATCCAGTGAAGGAGTCAAGGTCTTAGCGCCTTCGTTCCACTTAGCTGGGCAGACTTCACCTGGGTGAGCAGCTGTGTACTGAGCAGCTTTCAATTTACGCACAGTCTCTTTGACGTCACGCGCGATTTCGTTTGAGTGGATTTCAAGGGTTTTGATCATCAAGTCAGGATTGATGATGAATGTGCCGCGCAGTGCCAGACCTTCTTCAGGAATGTGCACGCCAAACGCGTTGGTCAACGCATGGGTTGGATCGCCAACCAATGGGAATTTAGCCTTGCCCACTGCTGGTGATGTCTCGTGCCAGACTTTGTGTGAAAAATGGGTATCGGTCGTGATGATGTAAACCTCAGCACCCATTTTCTGGAATTCAGCATAGTTGTCAGCTGCGTCTTCGATTTCGGTTGGGCAGTTGAATGTGAACGCTGCTGGCATGAAAATCAGAACCGACCACTTGCCTTTCAGGCTGGCTTCGGTGACTTCGATGAATTTGCCATTGTGGAAAGCTTGGGCTTTGAAAGGCTGGACTTGTGTGTTAATTAGTGACATAACGTTTCCTTAAGTAGGGAGGTTGCGGGGGTTATTAGGAAAAACAATCGAATCAGCAGATCCGTTAGGCTCTATCATAATCGTCCCAGGGAATTATGCTAATTGTTTGTTTTAATGAACCCGATTGTTCAAACCTATCTGATTAGGTATAAAAATTGCTCTCTAAGCATAGAATTTACGCAATTCACCGGACTATAGACCCGAAACAGCACAATTTAGACACGAAATATCAAGAACAAGGAAACTGAAAATGAAAGCGGCCTGGTATGAAAAAAATGGAGAAGCACAAGACGTTCTGGTTGTTGGAGAAATGCCAACGCCTGTAGTTGGACCTGGAGAGGTGCGCGTCAAAATCAGCGTCTCTGGTGTCAATCCCTCAGATGTTAAATCCCGCCGAGGCCGCCCACTCATCGCCCCACGCATCGTGCCCCATAGCGATGCAGGAGGAGTCATCGATCAAGTCGGTGAAGGTGTCTCTGCTGAGCGTCTGGGACAAAGAGTATGGATCTGGAACGGCCAGTTTGGGCGCCCTTTCGGAACCTGTGC
>CAIPID010000342.1 GCA_903865015.1 uncultured beta proteobacterium
GTCGGTAAATCGACTTTATTCAATGCGCTGACCAAAGCGGGTATTGCAGCGGAAAACTATCCGTTTTGCACGATCGAGCCAAACGTTGGCATCGTCGAGGTGCCAGATCCACGTCTGGATGCGCTGGCTGCGATTGTCAAACCAGAGCGTATCCAGCATGCGACGGTTGAGTTTGTCGATATTGCCGGCCTGGTGGCAGGTGCGAGCAAAGGCGAGGGTCTGGGTAACCAGTTCCTCTCGCACATTCGCGAGACCAATGCGATTGTGAACGTCGTGCGTTGCTTCGAAGATGACAATGTGATTCATGTGGCGGGTCGCGTTGATCCGATCGCCGATATTGAGGTCATCGAAACCGAACTTGCACTGGCTGATATGCAGACTGCTGAAAAAGCACTCATTCGCTATCAAAAGACTGCGCGCTCGGGCGACAAGGATGCACAGAAAGTGGTCGCGGTACTTGAGCAGTGTATTAAACAGCTCAACGAAGCCCAGCCTATCCGTGCATTGGGACTGTCAGCCGAAGACATGGCCTTGATCCAGCCTCTGTGTTTCATAACTGCCAAGCCCGCGATGTATGTGGGTAACGTGAGTGATCATGGCTTTAGTAACAACCCCTTGCTCGATCGTTTGACTGAGTACGCTGCTGCGCGCAATGCGCCTGTTGTGGCGATCTGTGCCTCGATAGAATCAGAAATCGCTGATTTGACGGACGAAGATAAAAAAGAATTCCTGGCCGATATGGGAATGACTGAGCCCGGTCTGGATCGCCTGATCCGTGGCGCCTTTAAGCTGCTTGGTTTGCAGACGTATTTCACTGCTGGTGTAAAAGAGGTCCGTGCCTGGACGGTAGCGGTTGGCGCAACGGGTCCTCAGGCTGCAGGCGTGATTCATACTGACTTTGAACGCGGCTTTATCCGTGCGCAAACGATCGCGTTTGAGGATTTTGTAACCTTCAAAGGTGAAGCGGGTGCTAAAGAAGCCGGCAAGATGCGCGCCGAAGGCAAGGAATACATTGTCAAAGATGGCGATGTGATGAATTTCCTGTTTAACGTTTAAGTGCGATCTTCATTCAGCTCAGTGGGTAAGTTATGGGAAATAAATTGAAGGTTAGCTCTAGTGCCCCTGAGCCAGAAAAAAGAATCTATGCAGCCCCGGCTTTGGAGAAGGGGCTGGACATTCTCGAAATTCTTTGTAAAAGTGAGAAACCTCTTTCTCAGAAAGAGATCGCTAAACATCTTGATCGCAGCGTAGGTGAAATCTACCGTATGCTGACTTGTTTGGTAGATAGAAATTATGTGTCGCAAGTCGATGAGAGTTCCTATTCAATCACTACAAAATTATTTGAACTCTCGCATATCAATCCGCCTACGCATCGCCTATTGTTTGAAGCGATGCCTGTTATGCAACGGCTGGCAAAAGAACTCGATCAGTCTTGCCATCTCACCGTTTACTCTCAAGGTAAGCAATTAGTTTTAGCTAAGGTTGATGCCCCAAGCGGCATGGGCTTTAGCGTAAGAACAGGTTCTGAACTTGAAGTGCTTATCTCTGCTTCTGGTAGGGTACTGCTGGCTTTCCAAAGCACAGAGACAACCCGTTTATGGATTGAGGAGTGTATTGCACGTCGACCCGATCAGTCCGACCCTCAGATCGGAGCAATTCTCGATACGATACGGAAAATTGGTTTTGAATCAATCCCAAGTGTTCAGGTGCGTGGTCTGTATGCAGTGAGTTTTCCTATTCTCGATTCGCAAGGACGCGCGCTGGCTGCAATGACGGTCCCCTACGCAGAGCGTATTGATCAAAATCAGCGCAAATCCATTCCAGAGGTGACTGCAACGCTAGGAGCTGCGGCCCGCTCGTTGTCAGAAAAAATCGGTGGAACTACTAAAAGCGCCTAGGTATTTTAGCCAGCTAGCGTATGCTGATAATGTTTGTCTGTATTAGCTCGATGCAGTGTAAACAGCCTCGCTAGCTAGCAGCATATCCACTTCCTTTTCGCTGTAGCCAATTTCTTTTAGTAATTCTTCAGTTGCCCAACCTTTTGGTTGTGCAAACGCTCTTGGCGATAAGTATTGTTCATCGATTTTGATAGAGGCTCTAATGACGGCTGTTTGGCCTTCGGTAGGATGCTCTTCGTGATCAATTAATCCGACAGACTTGAGATGCACATCATGAGGGAGTGTTTCCAGGGTGTGGCAAGGTTGCACGGCAATATCAGCCTGTTGTAATAAGGTAAGCCATTCTTCGTTCGTCTTGTTCTTCAGCGGTGCGCCTCTGACCTGAAACCATTCCACTACGTTTTTAGCGCGTGCTGCGACAGAGTTAAATCTCTCGTCTTCCAATAGACTTTCTCTTCCGGTTGCGTTTAAGAAGGCTCGTACTTGAGCATTCGTATTGATGGTAAAGGCAATCCAGCCATCAGCAGTTTCAACGGGTTTGTTCTGAGGGCTCAGCAATCTCTGATCCCCTACAGGTCCGACCGGAGGATCGAAGCTATGTTGCGCAAGATGCTCCTGAAGCACAAATGCGGCCATAGTTTCAAACATGGGTACTTCAATGCTGCTACCCATGCCCGTGTTCTTTTGCTCAATGACTGCGGCAAGAATGGAACCCGCTGCAATCTCTCCTGCCACATGGTCACAAATGACCATGGGTACATAGCTTGGACATCCGTCTCTCTGGAGAAATAGTCCTGTCATACCTGTCACACCCTGGACCACACTGTCGTATGTTGGCTGACCCGCGTAGGGACCTTCTGTGCCATAGCCTGTAATCAGGCAGTAGACCTTTTCAGGGAATTGACCACGAATGGTTTCTGAATCTAAACCGAGCTTTTTCAATGCCTGAGGACGCATATTCGCGACGATGACGTCTGATGATGCAATCAATCGATTCAGAATATCTCGACTTTCGCTCTTCTTAAGATCAAGGCAAATATTTCGTTTTCCTCGATTCAAATGAAGATAAGTACCTGAATGTTGACCGGTCGGTGAAAGTCCACCCAGCCCTCGCATCAGATCCCCGTCCGGACTTTCAATTTTTATAATTTCTGCTCCATACTGACCCAGTCGCCATGTGCACACGGGTCCCACCACTACGCTAGTCAGATCTAGCACTCTAATACCTTTTAATGGACTAAAACTCATCGGTTTCTACCTCGATATCAACTGCAAGTATGGATCGGTTGTCGTAGGCTTGTAATTGCCACTTATCGTTCATTTTGTTGGCAACCATCGTGATGGGGTGCCCACAAAATAACGGGGTGAGGTGCCGGACATGAATAGACGATGGAGTCACGCCAATTTCCAGACGTAAAAAATCAGTGAGTAACAGGGTGACGAGTCCCCCATTCACAACGATGTCAGGGAACCCTTCAACATTGCGAGCATGTGCTCTGTCTATATGTATCTTGTGAGAATTAAAGCCGAGCGCTGAATATTGAAACAGCATGGTTTCATCTGGCACGATGGTTTTCACACGATATCCCGAGACGTCGGCAGTAAAGGCACCACTTGCTGCGGATACGCCTCCTCTACTAGCAGGAAATAATAAATACGTTTGGGTTTCAATCAACGCGAGTAACTTCTCCCCCAATAATTCCAGCGTGTGCCGAATATTGGCAATCGCCATCGGTCCTGTCTTTGTTGTTTTGTGCGTAAGGCTTTGGATCGAACTTTTCCTGAGAACCTGCGAGCCAATAGGGATGTCTTTGATGTAAGTCACCGCTCTTGCTCCCAACATGAGTCTTGGCAGACCAAGATCAGGCATCGCCACACCTAAACCAGGAAAGCCATCCGCTCTTAATTGAGATTTTTGTGTATCGGCTGCCATCAAAATGAACTGCCATCCGCGCGGCAGAGGTTCTTTTTCCTCTAGTCCCTCTGGTGAGAGATCGAGCATCGCAGCGACTCGCCTGACGGAGGCAACCGAGCATATTTCCGTTCGAATCGATTCAATATTCGAGTGTGACGGGATATAAAGATCTTCTTTTAGTGTATTCATATATGAATAATATCATTCACCTGTAATTAAAAATAGTGATTTTTATTGAAAAAAATACTAAAAACACAGGGAAAACCCCGATTAAATTTCACAGGCAAAACATTTACTTCACTTATGAAATAGTTTATCGTTCGTTTTAGCTTGAAAAAGAACACAAGACAAACCTCAAGAACTGCTTCGTCATACCGCTTTGCTACCAAACAGTTCTCAACTTAAAGGAAAGAATGCGCCATGGAATTCAAGTTTCATCACATGAATATTTGCACCGATAACCTGCCAAGGTTGACCAAGTTCTACAAAACACTGTTTGAGCTTGGAACGATCAATGACACCGCCCACACAGTCATTAGTGCTGAGCGTGAAGATCGTGCCTATACCGGCAAAGTAGATTTTTTGACCGATGGTGATATTGAATTTCACTGGTCAGAACGTGATTTAGAGACGGGCTTCAAAATGAAGAAGTTCGTGAACCCGATGGGGCATGGACATTTTTGTTTCCGCACGGATGACATTAAGGGATTTATGCGCAAGTGCGACGAACTAAGTATTCGTTACGCCGACTATGGTTGCTGGGCGATCCCCGGCTGGTATCAGGTTTTTCTGTACGACCCTGATGGCCACTGTATCGAAGTTCACCAACCAAACGTGTTTTGATCGATTCAATACCACCAATCCAGAGGAGACAAAGATTATGAAATCTATCCATACAACTAAGATAAGTGCAGCGGGTACTAGTCATAACGGCCGCAGATATGCGCTCAAGCGCATAGCGGGCGTTGCCGCGAGCACATTGGTTCCTGGTGCCGTCATGGCGCAGGGGTCTAAAAAATATGATTTAAAAATTGCAATTACCTTGCCTGAAAGTCATCCAACCCCAGTGGCCTTAAAAGCAGCCTGTGATGAAATTTTGAAAGAATCTAGCGGCCGGTTGAATATTGAGGTGTATCCAAATGGTCAGTTAGGTAGCGACACAGACACCCTCTCCCAGGTTCGTTCTGGTGCAATTGATTTCATTTGTACTGCGGGTTCCATCTATGGAAACTTGGCACCAACCGCCTCAATCAATTCAATTGCGTTTGCCTTTAAAGATTACGATACCGTCTGGAAGGCAATGGATGGTGATTTGGGTGCGCATATCAAAGCGGCTTTTAATCCCGTTAATCTTGTTCAGGTCGGTAAGGTCTTTGATCACGGATTCCGTCAAATCACCAACTCCACCAAACCGATTACGACACCTAAAGATTTAACCGGCATGAAAATCCGTGTGCCTGCAACGCCCTTATGGACGTCGATGTTTAAGGGATTAAATGCCTCTCCCGCGACCGTGCCAATTGGTGAGCTCTACACGGCACTTCAAACGAAAGTTGTCGATGGCCAGGAAAACGCATTACCCACCATCGAAGCAATCAAGCTCTACGAAGTTCAAAAATATTGCTCAGATACTTCGCATATGTGGGAATACTTTTCACTTGTTGGAAATAAAAAGAGCTGGGCAGCAGTGCCTGAGGAGCTCAGAGTGTTGGCAACAGCCATTTTCGAAAGTCACGCAATGAAGCAACGCGCCGCACATGCGCTGTTGAATTCGACACTTGAGGCGAAATTGAAAGGGCAGGGAATGGAATTTAACCCCGTCGTTAAAGATCCGTTCCGTGAGACCTTACAAAAATCTGGCTATTACGTTGAATGGCAAAAGAAGTTTGGTCCAGAAACTTGGTCCTTGCTTGAAAAATACACAGGTAAGTTAGGCTAATAAAAACGAAGATTGGAGTTGATGTGTGTCAACTCCAATCGAGAATGCCGAAAATTGAAAAATATCTTGATAAAAAAATATCGCTTAAAGCGATGCGATTAAACGCATCGATCTTGCGAAAATAGAAAATACGGAGACGCCCTCTTGGATACGTCAACAACATCACGAAGCGTTAAAGAAATAAAAGAAAATGAAAAACCTAGTAGATGGCTTTGTGCTGTTGGTCAGGCAGATCGTGTCCTCGCGATCATTACAGAGATTCCTGCCGCATTCTTAGTACTGATGGAAATTCTCGTACTTTTCACCGGTGTAGTGAGTCGCTATGTGATTCATAGTCCGATAACCTGGTCAGATGAGCTTGCCTCACTGATGTTTTTATGGCTTGCAATGCTTGGTGCAGTCATTGCATTTCGTCGTTCCAGTCATATGCGTATGACAGCATTAGTAGACCTCGCGAGTCCAGAGCGGCGTGCCTTTTGGGACTTGATCAGTGTCGTGGCCGCGGCAACATTTTTAATCTTAGTAGGATATCCCGCTTACGAATTTGCCTTAGACGAAATAATTGTTACCTCACCTTCTCTTGAAATTTCCAACGGCTGGCGAGCTGCTGCCTTGCCCTGTGGTATTACGTTAATGGGGATAGCTGCTGTATTGAAATTTGCAGAGGTTGCGAACTGGAAACAGTTGGTTTTAGCACTTTGTATCGCAGCGGTGACAGTCCTCTCCCTCTATTTATTAAGCCCTCTCTTTGAGGGCTTGGGAAATTTTAATCTTCTAATATTCTTCGTTGTGATTGTTGCAATGTTGGTGTTGTCGGGCGTGCCGATTGCCTTTGCCTTTGGATTGGCCACGTTTGGTTATATCGCGCTGACGACGACTAAACCTACCAGTGTGATCGTTGGTCGAATGGATGAGGGGATGTCGCACCTAGTTCTCCTTTCCGTCCCTTTGTTCGTATTCCTTGGTGTGGTACTAGAGCTAAGTGGGATGGCGAAAGCAATGGTGCGATTCTTAGCTTCGCTTTTGGGTCATGTGAGAGGAGGCCTCTCTTATGTGCTGGTTGGAGGCATGTATCTTGTATCTGGTATCTCGGGTTCCAAAGCAGCTGATATGGCTGCGATCGCACCCGTTTTATTTCCTGAAATGCGCAAGAGAGGCGTCGATGAAGGCGAAATGATTGCTTTGCTCGCTGCGACGGGTGCACAAACAGAGACGATTCCTCCGAGCATCGTATTGATCACAATTGGTTCAGTCACAGGAATATCTATCGCAGCACTATTTGCTGGCGGCTTAGTACCTGCTTTGGTACTTGCGGTACTGCTTTGTTTTGTGATCTGGTGGCGTAACCGAAAGATGGCCATGGCAGGCGCAACACGCGCGAGCTGGAAAGAAATTGGTCTGGCATTCCTGATTGCGAGTCCAGCTTTGGCGCTGCCCTTTATTATCCGTGCCGCTGTGATCGAAGGTGTTGCGACTGCGACGGAGGTCTCTACGATTGGCATTGCTTACGCACTACTTGCGGGAGCACTTGTTTATCGTCAGCTGGACTATAGAAAGCTCTGGCCCGCACTCGTCGATACCGCAGCCTTGTCCGGTGCAATTCTACTGATTATTGGAACAGCGACGGCGATGGCCTGGGCACTTACTCAGTCTGGCTTTTCGCGGCAACTCGCTCAAGTGATGACGCAGTTGCCAGGCGGAGAAACCGGCTTTCTGATTGTTTCGATATTTGCATTCATTATTCTTGGTAGCGTGCTCGAAGGCATCCCCGCCATCGTAGTATTTGGTCCTCTGCTATTTCCGATCGCGAAAACCTTTGGCATCAATGATATTCATTACTCAATGGTCGTGGTCCTTGCAATGGGAATTGGTTTGTTTGCACCGCCCTTTGGTGTTGGATACTACGCAGCCTGTGCAATTAGTCGAGTGAGTCCAAGTAAAGGAATGAAACCGATTGTTGGTTACATCATTGCCCTGATTGTAGGCACATTCATAGTTGCCGCATTCCCAAGCCTTTCAACTGGATTCGGGCAGTAAGGCAAATGATAAAAACTGTTTTTATTACTGGTGCAACAGGTTTCATTGGCGGAACTGTTGCCCAAAAACTGATTGACGCTGGCATGCAAGTCAGAGGACTTGCACGTAGCCAAGCCAGCGCAGATCTACTGTCTCGTATGGGAATAGAACCTGTACTTGGTGATTTAGATGATTATGCAGTCTTGGTCAAAGAGGCGGGTCGAGCTGACGGTGTGATCAATGCAGCAAACTCTGATCATGCTGCATCGGTACAGGCGCTGATTCAAGGTTTAATTGGTAGCGAAAAACCATTTATACACACGAGTGGCTCGAGTATTGTTGGTGATGACGTGCGTGGTTCTGCATGTTCAAATTCCATTTATGACGAATACACGCCGCTTATCATTCAAACATTAAAACAGCCGCGACGTGACATTGATTTAATGGTTTTAAATGCGAAAATAACTAATATTCGGTCAAGTGTCATTTGCCCGAGTCTGATATACGGCATCGGCAAAGGCTTGAACCAGCAAAGCGTACAAATTCCTTTTCTGGCTAGAAATGCAATACAGGCAGGCAGGGTTCAAATCGTTGGTGCTGGGTTGAATGTTTGGTCGAATGTACACATTAATGATGTTGCTGATTTGTATTTGGCCGCGTTGCTTAAGGCCCCTGCAGGCGCATTTTATTTTGCCGAAAACGGGGAGGCCTCATATGAACAAATTGGACAGGCGCTGGCTAAACGATTAGGTCTGGAGGGTGTTGAATCACTTGATCCCGAAGTCGCTGTAGAGCGCTGGGGCATACCCAGAGCCTACTACTCGTTTGGTAGTAACAGTAGAGTTCGCTCCGTGCGGGCCAGGCAGGAATTGGGGTGGACTCCATTACATACATCCGTCATTGATTGGATTCTTAAGGAAATGCCAATCGAATCTTTAACACCCAAAATTTAATTGCATGAGGCTTTTATGTTGCTGAAGGAGAAAGTGTGTGTGATCGTAGGTGCAGGGTCGCTCAGAAGTATCGGCTACGCCACAGCGGAGCTCTTTGCTGAGCATGGTGCAAAAATTGTCGTAGTAGATGTCATGATGGATGATGGGCTTCTCGCGAGTATTCAGTCTTCGATTCAAGCGCATGTGTCTAAGCCCATTTCCGTTCAGGGCGTGCGCTGCGATATTAGCAAACCGGAAGCTTGTGAGAATATGGTTCGTGAGGTCTTGGCAGTACAAGGCACCATTGATTGTCTGGTTAATTCCGCAGGCATAGTTAGATCACAACCCATTCTTGAGATTAGCGAGAAAGAGCTTGATCTCATGTTCGACATCAATCTAAAGGGGGCTTTTTATCTTTGCCAAAGTGTATTGAAAGTATTTGCAGAAAAAAAATCAGGCTCCATCGTCAATATTGCATCGCTCGCTGCGCAGCGTGGCGGTGGTTTGGTAGGCGGGTCTCATTATGCGGCCTCTAAAGGCGGCATGCTGAGTCTGACTAAAAGTATCGCTCGTGAATTCGGTCCGTTAGGTATCCGTGCAAACGCAATTTGTCCCGCGATGATCGATACTCCGATGCTCGATGGGCTTTCTGAGGATCGCCTCAAAGGAATCATTGAAGCGATTCCTTTGAAACGCACAGGCACTACGCGTGAAATGGCAGGAGCTTGTTTGTTTCTAGCATCAGAGCTTTCAGGCTTTGTGACGGGGGCAACAATAGATGTCAACGGCGGCACACATATTCACTGATATTTATCGCTTCACGAAGGAGTATTACATGATTGTAGAAATAGCAGATATCCTGATTAAACAAGATCGCAAGCGGGAATTTGAACAAGCAGTATTTGCTGCTTTAACGACTATTTTCCCTAAGGCAAAAGGTTTTCGCGGACATGTTTTTTATCGGTGTATCGAAACACCTGGTCGATATAGTCTGCAATTAACTTGGGACACGTTGGACAATCACACGGTAGACTTTCGCGGCTCCTCTCTTTTTACTGAATGGCGTGCCTTGGTGGGTGATTGTTTTGCGCAGCCCCCTCATGTTGAGCATTTTGAATGTGTTGATTAATAAATCTGGGCGATCTTACCCATCATTGCCATCATGGCAAGCATGCTCGTGAGTTGAATGCTGATCGCCCAGCAAAATTTACGATCGATGATTTCCTCGATCCGGATAAA